>NZ_JBFUHM010000013.1:0-113064 GCF_056402395.1 Peribacillus sp. P4_B1 | reverse complement strand
GTATTGCTGCTCTCTAATAAACATCAAGGCGGGGATTACATGTTGAGAAATAACTATCGTTATTTTATCATTTTTATGATTATTCTTATTACAATCATTAATTATATTGATAGAGGTGCACTTTCATATGCCCAAGCTGAAATCATCAAGGAGTTCAATTTAGATCCAGTAAGTTGGGGAGCAATACTAGGTTACTTTGGATATGGTTATATATTCGGCGCACTTTTTGGAGGAGCATTGGCAGATAAAAAAGGCCCGAAATTCATGTGGATCATTGCTGGAACCACATGGTCTTTTTTTGAAATCGGGACAATATTCGCAGGTCACATAGGTGCAGCATTTTTTGGAGGGTCAGCATTAGCAGGATTTGCTGTATTTCGTGTATTATTTGGGTTTGCTGAAGGACCTACCTTATCAACGATGAACCGAACGATGGCAAACTGGGTATCCCCTAAAGAAAAAGGGTTTGCTGTAGCACTTGGATTAGTTGGAACGCCAATTGGAGCATTAATTACTGCACCCATCGTAGTAGGTCTTCTAACATTCACTAACTGGAAAGTAACATTTGTTATTCTCGGTATATTAGGCTTTATTTGGGTAGCAATTTGGAATAAAGTATTTACAAACTTACCTGAAGATCATCCAAGAGTCTCGAAAACCGAACTAGAAGAAATTCGAAGAGCGGATATTTTAATTAAAGGTGAGACGAAATTAGACGAACAAATAAATGTGCCATGGTACCATTTTTTTAAAAACCCTACGTTAGTATTTAATGCCATTGGATATTTTGCCTTTTTATATGTAAATATTTTATTACTTACATGGACCCCAAAATATCTGCAAGATGAATTTAATTATTCACTTTCTTCTCTTTCATATATTGGTATGATTCCATGGGTAGGAGCTATTATCACTGGACTATTAGGTGGTAAAATTTCGGATATATTACGTAGAAAAACAGGGAATCTACGTATTGCCAGATCTTGGTTCACAGTAGTATCCTTATTTTGTACAGCTGTTTGTTTTATGTTGATCCCAACTGTCGAGAGTGCTGCAGCAGTACTTGCATTAATGTGTATAGGCAATGCCTTTAATTATTTACCAAATTCCATCTATTGGATTGTGGTTCTGGATACAGAACCAAATAAAGCAGGAACTTTTGGGGGAGTAACTCATTTTATTGCGAATCTAGCGACTATTATTGCCCCAACCCTAACAGGAAGTCTTGTCGCCATATATGGATATAATGCCATGTTTATCGCAGCTTCAATAGCCGTAACGATTGGCATGATAGCCATGGTTTTCGTGAAACCAGGCAAACAAGGTAACTCATCTGAAACTACCCATAATCTGGTTAGCTAAGATAAGTCATCATGTGTGTATTGATAACAGATTATGTTTAATATTTATTTCATTTCACTTTAAAAAGAATAAAAAAGCCGTTGCTTCATTTCAGAAGAAGTAACAGGAAGAGCATCCGATTGACCCAGTTCCTACTATTATGAGAGCCCATGCGGTTCCCAAGGATTATAAGGGCCATGAGGATGAATTTGTCGATCATCTGATTAATGATATGCTTCCAATCTTCTCTGAATAAAAGCTTGCTGAATTCAATGATTGATGGCTTTTGTGAAAAGGGAGTCTTTACCCCTGAACAATCAGAGGGTATTTTAAAGGCCGGGAAAAAGTACGGATTGATCCTAAAATTCATGCTGATGAAATAGAACCAAACGAGGGCGCGGAACTAGCTGCCAAAATAGGGGCTATTTCTGCTGAGCATTTATTAAAGGCTTCCGAAGAGGGATTCAAGTAATGGCTAAGTCAGGAACMATTGCCCGCTTGCTTCCAGCCACAGCTTTGAATTTAAGAGAAGATGCGGCCCAAGGACGCTGAATGGTTGAGGAAGGTGTAGCTGTTGCCATTTAGACCGATTGCAATCCCGGATCCTCGCCGCCGACTTTTCTAAGCCTCTTGTCATGAACCTGGCATGAATCGCGATGCGTTTTACACCTGCTGAAGCACTTACGGCGGTAACATACAATACTTCTTGTGCAATCAACAGCAAGAAAAGGTAGGTTCGCTTGAAGTCGGAAATCCAGCGGATGGAATGGGCTATAGAAGTACTTGTCAACATGTAATAGTGCTGAATCGTAGGATGGTGGATTATCATCCTACCCATTGTCAGCGTTAAACACTTTACCGCTTTACAGTGAAGATTAAGTAAAGGTATTTTAAGGGAATCGTGGAATAAACCCTTCTATGTGGAGGAGATATTATATGGATAATCACTATCCATTCGAAGAATGGTTTTAAAATGTTTGAGTTTTACACAGAAAAGGAAGCAAGGGAAAAATTTGAGGTAATAGAAGGCTGTAAAGTCCTTAGTGTAGTCATTTATTTCAATGATAAACAATTTGTCAAACCTTGAAACTATATATTCTTAATTAAAAAGACAAAAAAGTTAGAATGATTTGATATAAATTATAAAAAAATACTATTTTATAATTTTCATTGCTGTAATTTCATTATAGTATTAGTCTTAACCATAAAATGAAAAACTACCTGTAAGTAAATTTCTAACTTGCATGCAGGTGTACATTCTTTATTTGGTAGGGTCGGCAAAATATCATTATTTTATGTGAACTGAAAACTTCAGGGGTGCTACCGGATAATTGAAATAATGGTATTTTTTTGGATTTATATATCTGAAAAATCAAAAAATGGAGGAGATTCTTTGAACGAACAAAAATTCACAATTGACGATGCCCCTAGTAAACCATCACCTTAGTGAACTTCCTAATTTCTTAGTAGTAAATCCAGGGTAAAATAGCGGCTACATGATTCCACAATATACAGCTGCGGGAAACCGTCACCGATTATTTAATACGCGACCAAGTCCCGATGGTAAAGGAAGATCGGTTTTTTTATCCTGATATTGAAACGATTTATGGGCAAATTCATGAAGGAGAGATAGTCAATCTAGTCGAAATGGCGATTGGTGAAATTGAGTTCTAAAAACTATAGTGGAAGCTGTTTTACTCTGACCAATCTCAGTAAAGCGGCTCCCTTTTTCATTAAGTTAGGAATTTATTTATTTTCAGCACGCTTATATCTGAAAGCACAGTTTTATCACAACCTATACTTTCGAAAATATCCAATCATCAAAATTGGGAGGAGGAAAGAAAAGAATGCATTATGATGTAATTGTAATTGGAGCTGGATCTATGGGAATGTCGGCAGGATATTTTCTATCTAAAAATGGACAAAAGGTATTATTATTAGACTCTTTTGTTCCTCCTCATAATAAAGGCAGTCATCATGGAGAAACAAGAATTATTAGACATGCCTATGGAGAAGGTGAAGAATATGTTTCTTTGGCACTTAAATCACAAAAACTATGGAATGAATTAGAAAAACTTACGGGAAAACAGTTATTCCTTCCAACAGGTGTACTGAATGCTGGCAGTCAAAAATCCACATTTATTAATCAAGTAATCGCGAGTTCAGAAAAATTTAATTTACCTTTAGATATCCTGGATTCAAATCAAATCCATAAAAGGTGGCCAGGTATTTCACTGCCAGAAGATTATATAGGTTGCTTTGAATCGACTTCGGGTGTGTTAAAAAGTGAAGAGTGTATTCGAGCGTATCAACAACTTGCGGAGTCACATGGTGCTAACATCATTGTGAATAGCCAAGTAAGGAAGATATTTGTTCATAGTAATGGGGTCACGATCAAAACTGATGAACAGACTTTCTACGCAGAAGCTTTAGTTGTTGCAGCAGGAGCATGGTCACCAAAACTTTTAGCAATGTTAGACTTACATGTTCCTCTAGCCCCAATCAGAAAAACATTTGCATGGTTTGAAGCAAATGAATTATATAATTACAAAAATTTCCCGGCCTTCACTTTTGATACGTCTGTAGGTACATACTATGGCTTTCCAAGTATAAATGACAGTGGTTTAAAAGTAGGAAGACATGATGGAGGAAATTACATTAATCCCGATGATTCTATAGCACGGTTTGGTGTATTGGATGAAGATGAGGGGGATTTGGTACAGTTTCTACAACAATTTATGCCTACCGGTCAAAAAATAAAACATGGAAAAAGCTGCATCTATACAATGACACCAGATGAGAACTTTATTGTGGATACACATCCTAATTATCCACACATTGCTATTGCAGCAGGTTTCTCAGGGCACGGGTTTAAATTCAGTAGTGTTATTGGAGAGATTTTAAGTGACCTTATTATTTCAGGTAAGAGTGAGAATGATATCACAGTATTTTCTATAAAACGATTTAAATAAAAGGCTCTTTTCGTAAAGATTGTTGTTTTTAAAACGAAACTATTTAAGGTTGATTGGAGCGGAAGTGCGAGACTCCTGCGGGAGCAGCGGGACAGGTGAGACCCCACAGGCGTTTACGCCGAGGAGGCTCACCGCCCGCACCAAGGAAAGCGAGCATCTGGAGGAGAAATCAACCACAACTCACTACCTGGTGAATAGCAACAAAGTATGTGAAAACAGCCAAATAAAATAAGTCCTTTTCGTTTCGCATCGAATGTAATTATATACATTTCCCTTTAAACTTGTAATCAAGACCGTTGCTTCCTTATTATAGGAAACAATGGTTTTTTTATTATTACTTAATATTCTACCATTCAGATTTTGAATCTAACTATATGTTAGGTTATCTAACAAAGTATTGTCGAAATAAAAAAAAAATGATAGAATAAGAATATTCCGAAATATGAAACGGCAATTCCGAATTTCGGAATTTGTTGAAAGTGAAATACTTATTTTTTTCTACATATTTATAAGTTTTATTGTTCGAAATTTCTGTAAATAGGAGGAGTGTACAATGAATACAGTTGATTTGAATTCTGATTTAGGTGAGAGCTTTGGCACATATCGAATTGGAAATGATGCAGAGATTTTGGACTTTGTAACATCTGTCAATGTAGCGTGTGGATTTCATGCTGGCGATCCTACCGTTATGAGAAAAACGGTTCAACTTGCATTAGAGAAAGATGTAAAAATTGGTGCCCACCCAGGATTACAAGATTTAATTGGTTTTGGCCGACGCAATATTAATATTTCTCCACAGGAAGCTTATGATATTGTTGTCTATCAAATAGGTGCATTAAATGGCTTCTTGCAATCTGAAGGCGGGAATATGCAACATGTTAAACCACATGGTGCTTTGTACAATATGGCGGCAAAGAGTAAAGAGTTGTCCCTTGCCATTGCAGAGGCTGTATACAAGATTAATCCTGAGCTCATTTTATTTGGCCTGTCTGGAAGTGAATTAATACGTGCTGGACAGACGATTGGTTTACAAACAGCTAGTGAAGTGTTTGCGGATCGGACATATCAACAAGATGGTTCATTGACTTCTCGAATGGAAGCGCATGCAATGATAGAAAATGATGATGATGCTGTTGTACAGGTAGTTCGAATGGTTAAAGAAGGAAAGGTTTTGTCACAGCAAGGGACTGATGTGACTTTAAAGGCAGATACCATTTGTATTCATGGGGATGGAACACATGCTTTAACCTTTGCTCGTCATGTAAAAAAATCCTTAGAAATATCTGAAATTACAGTTAAGTCTATTTCTAAATAAAAATTACAAACACCTAGGAGGCAGATTCCATTGGAGCCAATTAAAAATATACCTGACGAGAAAAAAGATCATTCTAAGCCAAAAACTAACCGGACATTATTACTAGGTGCAGCATTTCTTATGGCAACATCAGCCATAGGACCGGGTTTTTTAATGCAGACAACTGTTTATACCCAAAGTCTTGCAGCGAGTTTTGGGTTTGTAATTCTAATTTCAGTAATTCTTGATATTTTTGCACAAACAAATGTATGGCGCATTATTGCTGTATCTGAAAAACGGGGACAAGAGATTGCAAACATGGTTCTTCCAGGCCTGGGTTATGTTCTAGCGGCACTCATTGTTATGGGAGGGCTCGCATTTAATATAGGGAACATCGCAGGTGCTGGACTTGGTCTGAATGCGATGACAGGAATATCCCCTACAACTGGAGCAGCAATTAGTGCAGTTATTGCAATATTAATTTTTGTTGTAAAAGAAGCGGGTAAAGCGATGGACCGCTTTACACAAATTGCCGGCTTTTTTATGATCTGTTTGATGATATATGTTGCATGGACAACTGCTCCTCCAATTGGAGAAGCAGTTGTGAAGACATTCGCCCCTGATAAGATTGACATTATCGCAATTGTTACTTTGGTTGGGGGGTCTGTAGGTGGCTATATTACATTTGCTGGTGGACATCGTCTATTGGATGCAGGCGTAAAAGGTGTAGGAGCACTGCCAGAAGTCACAAAGAGTTCAGTAATGGGGATTTTAATAACCACAGTTATGCGGATTGCTTTATTTTTAGCAGTTCTAGGCGTTGTATCTAAAGGCTTGCAAATTGATTCAGGAAACCCTGCGGCATCCGTTTTTCAACTTGCTGCTGGAAATGTTGGTTATAAAATCTTTGGTATTGTTATGTGGGCTGCAGCAATCACATCAGTAGTTGGCGCTGCATATACTTCTGTGTCGTTTATCAGAACATTCAGTGAAAAAATAAATAAAAGGGCTAATTGGATTATAATTGGCTTTATAGTCGTCTCAACACTTTGCTTTATGTTAATTGGCAAACCGGTTAAAGTGCTGCTTGTAGTAGGGGCAATCAATGGTCTGATTTTACCAATTGCACTTGGTACACTTTTAATTGCGGCATATAAGAAGAATATTGTGGGTGATTATAAACATCCTTTATGGTTAACGATTTCTGGTGTGTTCGTGGTAATTGTTATGGCGTTAATGGGCGGATATACTTTGATTAATCAACTGCCATCACTATTTTAATAACTAAAAGATTCAATCTAATTCATACGACTAGCAGTTTGTGAAAAACTGCTAGTTACTTATAGGAGATGTTAATATGATTAATCTTTCGCAAGCAACTCCGGCTGAATGGCGCGCAATGATCCGCAACAATGAATGGATTAAACCAACTGCTGGAATCGCAAACGGTTATGCACAAGCAAACCTTGCAATTTTAAAAAAAGAACATGCTTTTGATTTTTTATTATTTTGTCAGCGTAATCCTAAATCTTGTCCACTTCTAGACGTAACGGAGATTGGTTCTCCTATTCCTAAATTTGCTGCCCAGTCTGCTGATATACGTACAGATATTCCAAAATATCGGGTATATAAAGATGGTGAATTAGCGGAAGAAGTAACGGATATTTCAGACTATTGGGAAGATGATATGGTTGGATTTTTAATTGGGTGCAGCTTTACATTCGAACACGCCCTTTTGAATAATGATATATCGATTCGTCACATTGAAGAGGAATGTAACGTACCAATGTATAAAACGAATATTTCATGTATTGAAGCAGGGATATTTCACGGGAAAATGGTAGCGAGCATGCGTCCGATTCCTCAAAAAGATGTCGTGCGAGCGGCTCAAGTTACATCGCGTTTTCCTGCTGTTCATGGTGGTCCAATCCACATTGGAGATCCGGAGGCGATTGGCGTTTCTAACATACAGCAACCTGATTTTGGTGATGCAGTAACGATTCGTGAAGGAGAAGTGCCAGTCTTCTGGGCTTGTGGTGTAACGCCTCAATCTATCGCAATGGAAACCAAACCGTCGATTATGATTACGCATGCACCAGGATATATGTTTATAACGGATATTCGTGATGAAAAATTAGGCGTTTTATAATAGACAGAAAGAGATGAGTTCTATGCCGGAAAAGCTTTTGAATAAAACTACATGCGTACTGTCTCCCTTAGGCGATTCCGCAATCGTGATTACATTTGGGAATGAAATGAAATACGGCATCCACAAAAAAATTAAAATGTTTATGGATTTGCTTGAAGATGAACCTTTTGCTGGATATATAGAATGTGTCCCGGCTTTTACTAATTTGACGGTTTTTTACGACCCTCTAGTTATCTATAAGAATCAAAAACAAAGCAATGAAACTGAAACCATTTCTCCCTATGAAGTGGTACGTTCGATCTTGGAAACGAAATTAGAGGATTTGAAAGAAGATAAAAAGCTCTCACATCGAACGGTGTCCATTCCCGTTTGTTATGGGAATGAATATGGCCCTGATTTGGAATATGTAGCCCGTTATAATAATTTAACTACTGATGAAGTCGTCCATATTCATTCAAACGGCGAGTATTTGGCCTATATGATTGGATTTGCACCAGGCTTTCCATTTCTCGGTGGACTATCAGAAAAAATTTCAGCGCCTAGGCGTTCCTCTCCCCGAATGACCATTCCTGCAGGGGCAGTAGGAATTGCTGGTATGCAAACGGGAGTATATCCTATATCAACACCTGGTGGATGGCAATTAATCGGACAAACGCCAACCAAACTATTCTTGCCAAATGTAGATCCCCCAAGTTTATTACAAGCAGGAGACATTGTGAAATTCCATCCAATTTCTACTCAAGAGTATAAAGAAATGATTCTAAAGGAGGGGGTATAGTGAGCCTGCGTGTAATCAAGCCGGGATTATTAACTAGTATTCAGGATCTTGGAAGAAAAGGATTTCAGCAACATGGGGTGATTATAAGCGGGGCAATGGATCCATATTCCCTTCGAATTGCCAATATGTTAGTTGGTAACAAAGAAGGTGAAGCGGCCCTGGAAATTACGTTAATGGGTCCGACACTTAAAATAGAAAAAAATTGCTTGATCGCGATAACAGGTGGAAATTTATCACCTACTATTGACAGTCAGACTGTACCAATGTGGAAGCCTGTTTATGTGAAAAAAGGCACCATTCTTCGATTTGAAGGGTGTAAATCAGGTTGTAGGTCTTATTTGTCTGTTGCGGGAGGATACGCTATTCCTACAGTTATGAATAGTAAAAGCACATATTTAAGAGGGGAAATCGGCGGCTTTAAAGGAAGAGCGTTAAAAGTGGATGATGTTGTGGATTTTAATGTAACTTCTACTATTCTAATTAACCGGGAATTTAAGGAATCGTTCACCGCTCCAAAGTGGTTTGTCAATGATAAGGAGTTTATGCCAAGTCGCATGCCAGCTATTCGTTTCATAGATGGAAGCCAATCCGATTATTTTACGGACTCCAGTAAAGTCAGTTTTACAGAGAATTTGTTTAAAGTTTCAAACCAATCTGATCGTATGGGCTATAGGATATCTGGCCCTTTGCTTGAGTTAAACGAGAAACGTGAGCTATTGTCTGAAGCAGTAACTAACGGCTCTGTTCAGGTTCCTCCTGATGGAAACCCGATCATTCTCCTTGCGGATAGCCAAACAACGGGAGGATACCCTAAGATAGCTCAGGTTATTACGGCAGATTTACCAATGATCGCCCAGATCAAACCAGGGGAATCCATTCAATTTTCACGAGTAACCTTAAAAGAAGCCGAGCAGCTTTTCCTTCAAAAAGAACAACAATTGAAAGAATTGAAGGTTTCGATTTCATTAGCCCTAAAAAAACAGCAGGTTATATAGTTACTTCATCAAGAAGTAACAAAAAGGAAGAAAGTACTCTTAATATTAGGGTTCTTTCTTTTTTGGTTCATTCTCCTAAAAAGCTAATATTAAGAGAAACTTCCAACGGTTCTCCTCCATTACAAGATAAAAATTTGAAAAGAGAAAATTTAATTGAAATATAGTACAACAGTTCTGCACATTAGAACTGTTTTTTTTATTTTCAAAGATAGGGGAATTTTCCCCTTAGGATGGGGAAGTTCCCCGATATGGAAAAATCGGGGCACCTCTTACAATAAAGGTATGGTAATTGTAATGAGGAGGAATAGTAATGCAGGCAAAAGTAGCAGCAAATCAAAAAACAGGAAAATCAATGGATAATGCTTTTGCATCACATTTTGCCAAGTCTATGTTTCTAGCAGTTTGCGGACTTGTAACCTTATCGTTTTTTGGCACGAGAATGTTTACACACGTAGATTTAAACCTTTATGGCTATATGGTGGGGACGATTATTTTTATTGGGGGGTTCTTTTACAGGTTTATCGCATGGGGAGAAAGGCCGCCAACAAAGATTTTCATAAAAAAAGGCATCAAACTTCTATTTAAAAAATCAACGCCTAAAACATCGGTTGAACATTTAGCAACATACAATTTCATCTGGAATAGGGGAATTTACCGATGGACTCAGCACGTTCTAATCGGCTGGGGATGTATTCTTTCCTGTTTTGTGACATTCCCCCTAGTTTTTGGATGGATGTACTTCACCATGKACGACAATGGCTACTACAACATCATCGCAATGGGGATCAAGGTAATAACAGTACCAGCTGATGGGATCATTGCGGACTTATCATATAACGCTCTGAACATTACTGCTGTAATGGTTATCACGGGAGTATGCATGGCACTTTACCGCCGCTTGAAAAATATGCAGGCAAGAGCAGAACAAAAATTCATGTATGACTTTCTTCCATTATTTATGCTGTTATTAGTCAGTGTTACAGGATTGGCATTAACGTTCATGAACATCTTTTTGCATGGTACAGGACAGCCAGCTATGTCCCTGATTCATCAGTGGTCAGTCATTATTACATTGATTTATCTTCCGTTCGGAAAACTTGCTCACATACCTTTCCGCCCACTGAGTGTATTTGCAAGAAACTACAGAGAGCATTATGCGGAACAATCCATGAAAGGATGCAAAGTATGTGGTGATGAGTTTGTTTCATCAGAACAATCAAAAGATGTCGTAGAGGTTCTCGGCGTGAATGATATCGAATTTCAAACGAAGGAAGGCCATCATCTCGCTGAAATGTGCCTACCTTGTCGAAGAAAATACCGGATTGCTCAATTTTCCGGTTTCCCTATCCATGAGCTAAAAGTTAAGGAGGCAAACCAGAATGCAAAGGGATAAGTTTTTTAAAGAAGTAGAGAATGTGATACACCCGAATGAAACATTGGTCAAAACGCATTGTGCGTATTGTGGAATGCAGTGCGGAATGAATTTAAGGGTAAATAGAGCGACAAATAAAATCATTGGGGTTGAACCACGTTATGACTGGCCTGTAACGGTTGGGAAAATGTGTCCAAAAGGGGTTACAGCTTACCAGCAGACGAACCATGATGATCGTATTTTAAAACCGCTTATTCGTGATGATGCATCATTAAAGGGAACAAAGGAAGGCTTTCGTGAAGCAAGCTGGAATGAAGCATATGATTTAATCGCGAAAAAATTCAGTGAGCTTCAAAAAAAATATGGAAAAGATTCATTATCCGTTTTCAGTGGCGTATCAATGACAAATGAAAAATGCTATTTAACAGGAAAATTTGCACGTGTGGCTCTTGGAACACGCTACATTGACTATAATGGCCGTTTCTGTATGTCAAGTGCGGCCGGGGGATTCCTTCGTTCTTTCGGCGTAGATAGAGGTTCAACATTACCCTGGACAGATATTCATGAAACAGATTGCTTATTTATTGCAGGAAGCAACACAGCAGAATGCCATCCAACTTCTATGTTTCGTGTCTGGAACGTACAAGAAAGAGGCGGTTACATTATCGTGGTGGATCCCCGCGAAACGCCTATTGCGAGAAGAGCAGATCTGCACCTTGACCTGAAACCGGGAACGGATCTTGCCCTTGCTAATGGAATCTTAAATTTATTAATTCAAAATGGTTATGCTGACGAAGAGTTTATTAATAATCATACAAACGGATTTGAAGAAACAAAAGAGCTAGTAAAAGAATTTACGCCGGAATATACGAGTGAGCTTACAGGTGTTTCACCGGAAAAGATCATTCGCGCATCAGAGATTTATGGAAAAGCACCGAATGCAGTTGTCATGTTTGCCCGTGGAATTGAACAACAGCATAAGGGTGTTGACAATGTATCCGGATATACAAACATGGCGCTTGTAACAGGTAAGATTGGCCGTCCGAAGTCTGGTGTAGCAACATTCACTGGTCAAGGAAACGGACAGGGTGGTCGGGAGCATGGTCAGAAAGCGGATTTATTGCCAGGATACCGGAAAATTACAAATCCTAAACATGTAGAAGAAGTTTGTAAAGTATGGAAAATCACACCGGAAGAAATGCCTCAGCCGGGTGTTTCTGCTTATGAAATGTTTGAACTGATGGAACAAAAAACGATCCGCGGATTGTATCTGCTATGTTCTAATCCTGCAGTATCTGCGCCGAATTTAAATTTCGTCAGAAGTTCGATGAAAAACCTGGATTTTATGTTGTGTTCGGATTTCTACCTTTCTGAATCAGCAGAGTTTGCGGATGTGATCCTGCCTTCTGTAACGTGGTCAGAAGATGAAGGAACAGTTACAAACCTTGAAGGACGAATTATTAAGATAAATAAGGCACAAGAACCTATCGGAGATTCTAAGCCCGATTGGCAAATACAAGTAGAGCTTGCAGAACGTCTTGGGAGAGGAAGATATTTTTCCCATTTGAAAACTGCAAAAGATGTGGCAGATGAATTCAGACTGGCTAGTAAAGGCGGAAATGCCGATTATTACGGCGCTACATGGGATAAGATTGACAAACAGGACGGAGTATTTTGGCCTTGTAAGGATGACAATGACAAGGGAACGCCGCATATGTTCCTGGATAAAAAATTCTATCACGCAGACAGTAAAGCGAAAATTTGTGCGCTTCCTTATCGGCCCCCTGCTGAGGAGCCAGATGAAAAATATCCGCTTCGTTTAACAACTGGACGTGTCGTTTACCATTATCTATCAGGGAACCAGACGAGAAGAATCCAGTTCCTGCGCGATATGTGTCCGGAACCGTATGTCGAAGTACATTCGGAATTAGCAAAAAAATACAATTTGGAAAATGAAGATAAAGTCCGTCTATTTACCCGAAGAGGCGAGGCAATCTATAAAGTGAAAATTACAGAAGCCATTCGTGAAGACACTCTATTTGTTCCATACCACTTTGGCCACGAGCAATCTATCAATCTAGTAACAATTGCAGCGCTTGATCCAATCTCCCGTATGCCGGAATTTAAAGTCTGTGCAGCTCAAATGGAAAAAGTCGAAATAAAGAAGGTGCAATAAATGAAAAAGAGGCTCTACTTAGAACTTGAAAACTGTATAGGATGCCGGTCATGCCTAGCGGCTTGTACACAATGCGGGGGGCATGAAGAGAGGAACAGAAACTATGTATATGATGTAAACCCTCTGGTTAATCGGCAAACGATGCCTCTTATGTGCCTTCATTGTGTGAATCCGGCCTGTGCAAGGAGTTGTCCGGCCCAGGCAATCCAAATCCATGAGACAGGTGCCGTATTATCAGCACTCGTTGAAAAATGTATCGGCTGCCAAAATTGTACGATTGCTTGCCCATACGGAATACCGAAATTTGACACTGAACAAAACCTAATGTACAAATGCGATTTGTGTATCGACCGGACAAAAGACAGTATCCCGCCAATGTGTGCAAGTGTTTGCCCATCCAATACACTTCAATGGTTGACCGATGAAGAAATTGAAAATAAGAGAAAACAATTTAATCTAGATAATGGAAAATGGGTGACTAGCCTGCCATATCTTGAAAGTGAAACGAACGTTAAGGTAAATCTCCCAGGTATTTTACAGGGGATAACTAAGTTATATTAGGAGGGATTAAGATGCCGTCAGATAAAAATAATAAAATTCCCTTTAATGAAGATAATTACACTCATAATATTGAACGGAATAATGAAAGAAAGCTTGACAGACGTGGGTTCATGAAAACATTAGTGGGTGCTGCTGGCGTATTCGCCATTTCCTCCCTCCCTTGGGGGGCGGTAGCGGCTAAAGAATTGATGGGGCTTGGGGAGAAGGAGTATCCTCACAAAAAAATCACAGATGTAAGCAAACTTGCAATTGGTGACGCAATGAATTTTAAATTTCCAGGTGATCATGATGATGCCATTTTGATCAGATTATCAGAAAAGAAATATGCAGCTTACCAAAATGCATGCACACATCTTCGCTGCCCGGTTTTCTGGGTGAAGGAAGAGGGAGAGATGGTTTGTCCTTGCCATCATGGGAAATTTGATGTTGAAACAGGTGCTCCAACTGCGGGTCCGCCAAGAAGGCCGCTGCCTGAGATTCAGGTGAAAGTGGAAAATGGAGCGGTATACGCAGTAAGGGTGAAGCGTTATGAGGCTTAAGTTTATTGGGGTCGCGTTGCTCTGTGCCTTCCTTATGATGAATATTGTATTTACCCAATTTATGGTTCACCAATATTATTATGAAAATTATGTAAATGTTTTAATATTCGTGGGATTAAACATTGTGGTGTTTCCCTTAGCGTTATTTACATATAAAAAAACGAAAAATGAAAAGGCGTGAATGTAAATGAACAGTGAAACGTACCTTGATTTTTGTTTTATAAAAGAAGCATCTGGAAATTTTGCTGTTGAAATCGATATGCTCCTTTCAGACCTTTTTAAAGATGTCCGACTAAACTGGTATTTAGATGAAAAGTCAATCGATGGGGTCGATATTGTAGTTGCTGAAGTAAAAGGAATGAGCAGATGGGAGTCTGAAGAGGAAGCAATTGAATTTATCGAGATTCATGCAGGAGATTTATTCTGGAAACATTTGCACGGGTATCAACTAAACGTTTACATGACAAAGAGGGGGTGCAATACCTGTGGAGCCCATTAAAATAGAAGATATACAACCGTTAGTATCAGAAAAAGCAAGCGTAGCCATCCTGGATGATGGTGGCCAGGATAAAGCTTCTTTCGTTACAAAAACGATTGTTAAGGTGGAGCTTTGTCCTGACATCACACATCTGCGCATTTATTTTGACGACATTAACTTTTTTGCTGTCCCATTGGTATCGATTGTGACTAAAAGTGTAAATGAATGGGTGGCTTTTGATGAAAAATCGGGTTTACAATATATAATTAGAAGAGAGAGTGGTCAGGATGTTTAAAAAAATTCAGCTGCCATTACACACCTTAAATCTCGTTGTAGGATTTATGGTATGGGTATTAATTTCTTCCCTGCTGCCTTTTATTAAAGAAGATATCAATATACCGGATGGTCAGCTTGCACTGGTAACAGCTGTCCCGGTTATTTTAGGATCTATCCTTCGCATTCCACTTGGCTTTTACGCCAATCAGTTCGGGGCCAGGAAAATTTTCCTGATTAGCTTTATATCGCTGTTATTCCCTGTTTATTATATCAGTATCGCGGATTCTCTTGCTGATTTGTTGATTGGGGGGCTTTTCCTGGGAATTGGGGGAGCCGTATTCTCTGTTGGAGTAACTTCTTTACCTAAGTATTATCCTAAGGAACGCCATGGCTTTATTAACGGAATTTATGGTGCAGGAAACCTCGGAACGGCCATTTCAGCTTTCGCAGCCCCCGCTGTAGCTACGAAGTTTGGCTGGTCGACAACCGTACAGGTTTATCTTGTGATTTTGTCAGTCTTTATCGTTGGTAACTTCCTATTGGGGGATAAAAAGGAACCGAAAGTAAAAACCCCGCTTTTAGAACAAGTTAAGGGTGTCTACAAAAATGAAAAACTGTGGCTGCTAAGCTTATTTTACTTTATAACATTCGGTTCTTTTGTTGCATTCACTATTTATCTGCCAAACTTCCTTGTAGAGAATTTTGGATTAGATAAAGTTGATGCCGGTGTAAGGACAGCTGGCTTTATTGTCCTTGCTACTTTTATGAGACCAATTGGCGGGTGGCTAGCCGACCGCTTCCATTCTCTTATTCTGCTCATGTTTGTTTTTGGTGTTTATACGGTTTCAGCCATGATCCTATCCTTTGCTCCATCATTCGGATGGTACACATTCGGCTGTTTAAGCATTGCTCTCTGTGCTGGAATAGGAAACGGTGTCATTTTTAAGCTTGTGCCGATGTATTTTCAAAGGCAGGCTGGTATTGTGAATGGAATTGTGTCAGCAATGGGTGGTTTGGGAGGATTTTTCCCTCCGTTAATTTTATCCTTGTTATTCAATATTACAGGTCATTATGCAATCGGGTTCATGGCATTGTCCGAAGTTGCCCTCGCAAGTTTGATTTTAGTTGTCTGGATGTATTTCCAAGGTAAAATGGGGCTTGCCAAAGAAGTGATTGACCATACAATAGAAGGCATTTTGATCACCGATATCAGTGGTAAAATCATTTCAGTAAACCCTGCATTTACTAAAATTACAGGCTATCAGGAAAATGAAGTACTTGGAAAGAATCCTAGTATACTTAAGTCTGGTAAACAACCGCAAACTTTTTATGAGGAATTATGGAATTCTATTAAAAAAAATGGTTTCTGGCAAGGTGAAATCTTGAATAGCCGGAAGGATGGGCAACAATATCTACAATGGCTGACAATAAGTGCAATAAAAAATGATGCCGGGGATGTCGTTCAATATGCCGGGATGTTTAGTGACATTTCAAGTAATATAGTGAAAAAAGCATAAAGAATAATATATAGTAAATTCTCAGTCTTGAAGCGGAGCTTTTGACGTACAAAAATATAATGCAAACTTTCCCACTGAACAAGAATACATCGCTCGATAGGAAGCGTAACTTTTGGGAGGACGTGGCGTAAGTCGGTCTGTCCGATAATTTGCGACAAACAAGTAAGGAGGGTGGGAATGAATACTAAGCCACTCAAAAAAAACATTAGTTCTTACATTATTCAAACTCATGAAGAAGAGATTAAACGAATTGCAATGGAGCTTCATGAAGGTGTGGGACAGTCCCTCTACAGTCTCTTTACAGGTATGCAGCTCATTGAAAAGGAAATCGAACAGCCTGCCATGAAAAGCTATGCAGGCGATATGAATCAGTTATTGGAAAAGACAATTCAAGAAATCAGGCTCTTGGCTGTGGAATTGCATCCTCCAACCCTTACAACTCTGGGGCTGATTTCTGCTATGAAAAGCTATATAAAATTATACACTTCAACATATGGCATTGAAGTTGAGATAGAGAATCTGGGTGTTGAATCGAAAATATCTGATAGAGAAAGCATTACACTTTTCAGAGTCTGCCAGGAAGCATTAGTGAATATAGCCAGATATGCTGATACGATGAAGGCAAGCATACTATTCAAATGGAAAAAAAGCAGGTTATTGATCATGATTAAAGATTCAGGAAAAGGGTTTGAGGTGGAAACCGCTATGAATAAGTCGAGCGGGCTTGCAGCCATGAGTGAAAGAATGCATTTGATTGGAGGAAAATGTTTCATATTTTCAAAAATAGATGAGGGGACTTCTATAGAGATTTCCCTTCCATTATATTAAAATGTACTAAACAAGGGGTTTGCTAATTGAGCAATCCCCGTTGTTGTTTCATATTCAACTAATAACACTACATATACGAACAGAGCAAAGGGGGAGCAGCTTTGATAAAAATTTTGCTTTGCGATGATCACGCCGTTGTAAGAATGGGCTTAAAGATGCTATTAAATAATCATGCTGATATGGAAGTCATAGCGGAAGCTTCTGAAGGGAACGAAGGAATACAGCAAGCGCTAGAGCACCAGCCTAATGTGGTAGTCATGGATTTAAGCATGCCTCATGGGAAAGATGGCTTATCAGCAACTTCAGAGCTGAAAAAACTAATGCCTGAAGTATCCATATTAATACTTACAATGCATGATGATGAAGAATATTTATTCAGAGCCATTCAAGCGGGGGCTTCAGGCTGTATTTTAAAAAGTGCACCACATGAAGAATTATTACTAGCTATTCGCTCTGTATCGACCGGAAATGCTTACCTTCATCCATCTGCAACAAAAAGGTTAATGGAAGTATACATAGGCAGTGTGAAGCAGGGGACCTCTGATATTTTCAATCTGCTTTCGGACCGTGAAAAAGAGGTGCTGACATTGATTGCGAAAGGATTTTCCAATAAAGAAATTGCCGGACAACTTGTCATAAGTGTGAAAACGGTTGAAACCCATAAAGGAAACCTGATGGAGAAGCTTCAGATGAAAACAAGACCTGAACTTGTTGCATTTGCTTTAAAAAAGGGGTTATTAGGGCATGGAATTTAACGTGTACAATCAATCAAGAAAAGGTCAACCATTTAAACAAACGTGTGTACGAGTATTAAAAGAGTTGGACTGTGATTTTGTTGGTCTTGCTTTACAAAACAGCAACGGTCCAGATGTAAGCTGGCATTATGCCGCCGGGAACAGAAATGATAAATACAAAAGAATAACTGTTCGATATGGGAAAGGGATAGCAGGTAAGGTCATCTCTACAGGCAGGCCGATGAAAATTGAAGATTTTCCTAATAATATCCTCGGCAAAGCACTAGAATACCCTATCATGCTCGCGGAAAATCTTAGATTCGCTTTCGCAGTTCCAATTCAATTTAAAGTTGTTCTCAAAGGAGTATTATTGGTAGGTAATAGAACAACTCAGCCTATTTCTGAAAGTGACCAGCAAACGATCCTTGATGCAGCGAAAAAATTGGAAAAGGAATTAAACAGCTCAATTTAACGGCAACAGGAGGACTATGAATGGACTGGAATAATCATTTGGAAAAGGAAAAAGAGAATTTTTCTGGGTCCGGCGATGCGACAATTCTCGTCAATGAATCTGGCATCATCTCTTTTGCGAATCAACGGGTATATGAAAATTTTGGTTATTCAAATCATGAATTAATAGGAGAAAAACTTTTGAATCTTATGCCAGGAGCAAACCTTCAGGCAAGAGGGGAAGGGGAAATAATCCACCAGTTCGGAATTCACAAGGATGGTCATGCTTTTTCCCTTTTTTTCAGGATGAATGCCTTTTCTCTTGAAAAAGAGATCCATTACTTAGTCGTGTTCCATAAAGTGAAAGACCAATCACGGCTTAATCAAAATCAATCCTATCCCATAAATGAGCTGGTTGATATAATGTACGCAATAGATGAATCAACGATTGTTGCTTTTACAGATGAAAAAGGCAAGATAAAATCCTTCAATAAGAAATTTTGTGAGGTATCCAAATATTCAGCATCAGAGCTTTTAGGGAAAGATCATCGAATTATCAATTCAGGTCATCATTCAAAGCAATTTATGCAAAATCTTTGGAGAACAATCTCAGCAGGAAGTGTATGGCAAGGCGAGGTTAAGAACAGAGCAAAGGATGGAACCTATTATTGGGTAGATACCACAATTGTCCCTTTCTTAAATGAAATGGGGAAACCGTATAAATACCTGGCAATTCGGAAGGAAATTACCGAATATAAACGAGTTGTAGAGGAACTGAAAAAATCCGTACACAAACTGGTCGATTTTCAATTTGCTTTGGATGCTTCATCAATTGTAGCAATAACCGATCAAAAAGGGACCATCAAATATGTTAATGATCAATTTTGCAGGATTTCCAAATTTTCAAAGGAAGAGCTGATTGGACAGAATCATCGAATTATTAACTCGGGATTTCATTCTAGAGAATTTTTCAATGATCTATGGAAAATGATTTCATCCGGGAATGTATGGAAAGGCGAGATTAAAAATATGACCAAGGATGGAACTTATTATTGGGTAGATACGACAATAGTTCCGTTTCTTGATGAGCACAATAAACCTTACCAGTATTTGGCGATTCGCCATGAAGTGACCAATAGGAAGATTGCGGAAGAAGAGATTCAGAAAATGACGGGTAAAATCATTGATGTTCAGGAAGATGAAAGGAAACGCCTTTCCCGCGAGCTTCACGATGGTATCGGACAAAACCTGTACAGCCATCTCATCACGATTATCAGGCTGCAGGCAGAAATGAGTCATCCCCTGTTAGATCAGATGCGAGATGAAGCGACTGAAATAATCGAAGAACTTCGACACCTATCATGGGAACTGCGGCCATCAGTACTCGATGATCTTGGTTTGTTTCCTGCCATTCGCTCTTATTTGGTCCGGTTTTCAGAGCATCACCATATCAGGGTCCATTTTGACTGTTATTTAAATTGCCGTCTGAACACAAACAAAGAAATTA
The DNA here is from genome assembly GCF_056402395.1 of Peribacillus sp. P4_B1. NCBI lineage: Bacteria > Bacillati > Bacillota > Bacilli > Caryophanales > Bacillaceae > Peribacillus > Peribacillus sp. P4_B1. The sequence continues at coordinate 93,097 of NZ_JBFUHM010000013.1, read as the reverse complement.
CCATTTACCGTATAATCCAAGAAGCATTAACGAATATTCGTAAATATGCTCATACTCAAGAAGCAAGAGTCACGATTTCTGAAATTGATGAAGAAATTCGTGTGGTCATAGAGGATAAAGGAAAGGGCTTTGATATTGAAAAGGTTACCCGTGGCGTAGGCTTATTCAGTATGGAGGAGAGAGCCAGAGCTGCAGGTGGAAACCTTTCCATTCATTCAGTAGAGGAAAGAGGGACAAAAGTATTTTTGGAAATACCTTTGTAGAGAAATCCAAGTCAATTTATATGCAAGGAATTCCTGGGGGGGTTCCCATTGGGGCTGCAGTTAGAACTATGCCTCAAAAACTAAAGCTGAAAGTTTTGAAGAAAAACGCTAAGAAGCTAATAGGATTAAGTGCTCATATTTTATAATAGAAAACACCTATCTAATGAATTATTAACTAAAAAATTAAAAACATGAAGGAGAAAAAGTATGCAGGCACATAACAAAACCGTCGTGAAGTCCATGCAGATCCTTACCCTTTTCATAAATCATCCGAAACTCACCTTTAATGAGATGATGGAACTTTCCGACCTGCCGAAAACCTCTTTGCACCGTATGGTGGGATCATTAGAAGAAATGGGATTTTTAACAAGGGACGATGACGGTCATTATTCACTTGGACTGATATTCTTGCAGTTTGGTCAACTGGTAGGGGAGCGTTTGGATATCAGATCAATTTCCTATCCCATCATGAAAGACCTTCGGGATGATGTAGAAGAAGCAGTGAATTTAATTGTGAGGGATAAGGACGAAGCCATGTACATTGAAAAGGTGGACACATTGCATCCTGTTCGACTTTATACATCTATTGGAAGGCGTTCGCCATTATACGCTGGCGACTCTCGAATCATACTAGCGTATTTGCCAGAAGAAGAGCGTAAAGCTTATTTGGAAAGTATTGAATTAAAACCAATTGCCATTGGAACGATAATGGATAAAGATAAACTTCGTCATGCTTTGGATGAAGCTAGAATGAAAGGTTACACGATAACTTCATCTGAACTGGAGAATTATACGAAAGCGGTGAGTGCGCCGATACTCAATGGCAAAGATCAAATAGTAGCTGGCATTAGTGTGGCTGGGATAGAGGCTAGATTTCAGGAAGATCGCTTGCCTGAATTGATTGACAAAGTAACGAAAGCCGCCAAGGAAATTTCCATGAAACTAGGTTCTAAAAAATCTTAAAGATACTAGAAAATGATATTTTCCAAACAATCATCTTTTAAATCGATAGTTTCCTTAATTAGGATGACTTACATAATCGGGTTGATTCCTATATAAAAAATGAAAAGGGAATAACCTGCAAAGCCACCGATCATGGTGGTTTTTTGTCTTTTTTTTACTGCTGAGCCAAGATGCATAGGTGAACCATTTGAGATGGTTCACCTATGCAAATAAAGTAAGCAATCTACATCGCTATATTCAAGCTTTTGAATCTGGTCACAATCATACGGATGATCGTTGGTCTGCCTGCCTCTAAATATGCACAAAGTCTGATTGATTTATATTTCTCGGCACCCCGATGTCAGCCATTGTAAGTAAACCTGGTTTACGGAGGGCATCAATTTGCTTAGCGGTATTGATAATCATTGCAGCGGTTGCAGTATCCCCAAAGATGCCGTTTGGAACAATCAATCTTTGGGTTTCGTTCCCCTCGATAACGATTTCATCTTCTTGTTTAATACCTGCAGACATCGTTAAATCCAGGTGAATTTCCTTTCCGTCAGTGGTCTTGCCCGTGGAAATTTGATGAAGCCCCTTAACATCCCCAGGTTTTAAGGTAGTTAGGGGAACGGTAATATTTTCGCTTGCAATCGTTGGTTCAATTGTATTGAGTACACTTGAAAGTTTCCAATTGAGCCCATAAGCGATTAATCTGACAGACTCCTCAAGTCCTACATGTCCAATTTTATTTTGTTCAGCTAAAAATTCAAACTCTTCTTTGGTCATCCCGATTCCGACCTTCTTTTGTAAGGGAAGGCGCCTTTTCGAAACATCCACTTTACGATTGACCCTAATTTTATTAACCGTCGTCAATACTGTAGAAAAAGAAATGGCCATAGTATCCATTATGTAGCCTGGATTAATTCCGGTCCCAATGACACTAAGTCCCTTTTCTTTAGCGTAATCATCTATTTCCTGTGAAAGTACAGGATAGCGATGCCAAGGGAAAGAAAGCTCCTCACAGGTGGAAACCACTGAAAATCCATGATCTAGAAGCTCTTTGATTTGAGGCCATACTTGCTGTGCGTTTGAACCAGTTGCATGAAGGGCGACAGGGTGGTCAGCGTCAGTCCTTACTTCCTTTATATGGGAGACTACACACTTATTCGTTTCCTTTTCATTGATGAGTGAGCCAATGTCCTTACCTATCTTATCGGGATCAATATCAACAACTCCGAAAATCGATTGTGGATTGGTTTGGTAAGCACTGCGTAGTATTTCAATGCCAATGGGGCCGAGTCCGAATACTGTAAATTCAGAATATTGTTTAGCCATTCATCTCTCATCCTTTCAAAATAAGGTATAACAAAATGTTAACATTGAGAGATAAATAATAAAAATAGTTAATTTTTATATATTTATAAATAATCGTTATAAAAGGAATGACCGCAATGAATGTGTGGCTATATGCAAAAGAGGTTGCTTCACCTGAAACCGCGTGACACATAAAAAAACACCATCCTTTCTACATATTACAGAAAGAATAGCGTTTTTTTGTTTTTGGGGTAATGATATGCCCTAGCTTGCTGGGCATATGGCGGCACCCCTATAGGCATATGTTAAGGCAAATCCAATATAAAAAACCCAAAGTTGTTTAAACCTATATTAAAAGAAATTTTGATTTTTCATTGTAAAGTAATAAACAAGAGTTAAAAGAGCTAAAATCGAAAAGTTATAAAAGCTAAACCTTATAAGGTACATTTTACTTTTTTGTGGATCTCTCTTAATAAAAAGTTTAAATGAAATTACACTTGCGAGGGAAGCAACTATCGTACCAAGTCCACCTAAATTTACACCTACTAATAAAGGCTGCCAATTCACGGAGAATTTTGATAAAAAGATCGCAGCTGGTACATTGCTTATCAGTTGGCTTAAAATTATGGAACTGAAAAAGATAGATGTAGGACTTTTGAGATGTTCGCTTGCAAATGTGTGCACTACCTTTAAATCCGATATGTTTCCTATAAATATAAAAAAACATATAAAAGTAATAAGCAATAAATAATCAATTTTCTTCAATAATTTTATATCAAGTAAACATGCGGTTCCCAAAGCGATGATGAACGCAAGTTTGTAGCTTAAAACCCCAAGTATGGATGCAGATATGATGCCAAATAGAATTCCCCATACTGTTGCCCTTTTTTTATTTTTTATAGAAATATACGGAAGTTCCATTTCCAGTGTTTTACTATTCAATCTTTGATTAAGAAAGAATAATAGAATAATTCCAAGAACCACTAATAGAAGGATTGTTGTAAAAAATTGTATGGGCCTTATTCCGTAGTTAGTAAATATATAAAGATTTTGAGGATTTCCCATAGGAGTTAGGCTGCTTCCGATGTTAGCCGCAATTGTCTCTAGTATAATAGTATCTAACATAGAAGTTTGTATAATCTTACTAATTATAAGTGTTAATGGTACAAATGTTATTAATGCCACATCATTCGTTACAAGCATGGAACTAAAAAAGCATAATAAAATTAGGATTGCTGAAACACTTTTACTATTATGACATTTACTCAGTATAGCAATGGCGAACTTATCCAATAGTTTAAGATCTTCCAGAGCCTTAACTACGAGCATAAGATTAAATAAACTGACTAATACTTTAAAATCAATATATTCCAGTTTTGGTGAATGGAATAAACAGCTTACGATTGCAAACAAGAGTGAGATGGTAAATACAATGTCTTTTTTTAAAATTCCAAATTTCAAGTTCACTTTTTTTCGTACTTCACATAAATATATTCTTTCATCAAATCCCCCTCCAGTACTATCTATTCTACTACATTACTCTGTTTCTTACATTTGAAACATACACTTAAAAAACACCATCATTTCCATGGAATTACAGAAAAATAGCATTTTTTAGTTATGGGGGTAATGATTTGTCTTGGCTTGATGGGGATTAGGTGGTACCTCTTAATGAACTAAACCAGCCAATAGTTTGTCAACATTTTTCAATAAGGTAAGTCAATGAATAATCAAGATTATTTTAATGATGAAAACTATACTGGTAATCACCTTCATGTAGATAATTGGAAATATGAGTTCACTCCACTTATAGAGGCATTTGCTTGGGTAAGAAAAGACAGTTCAATGGACTTGTTTTTTAATGATTTCGCAGATGATAAGGAGTTTCAAGCATTATTTAGTGATAAAGAATACTATTATAATGAACTTATGGGTGTATTTCCTGGTAATGTTAAAACTAATCAGGAAGTATACGAAATGTTTCGTAATTGGGTTTGATGGAGTGCTATACCCATTTAGGAAGAGGAGGTAAATAGAAAAGAAAGGATTTTTTTCTCTTAATGGTCAGTTCTATTTATCATTGTATAAATGTAACCTCTTTACTCATTTCCATATTTTTCACCTCCTGATTGGACGTGAATGCGTTTACATTTAAATTTACAATGATAATGTTGTAAAATTTCCTGTTTAAATAATCAACTATATTCACCTCTTAATTTACTAAACATATTGGTGTATAATAGATAAATCCATATAAAGACGGAGATGAATGCTTTGGTTACAATTACTGATATCGCGAAGCTTGCCGGAGTTGCTAAGAGTACAGTTTCACGTTATCTAAATAATGGTTCTGTTAGTGAGGCAACGAAAAATAAAATCGAACGTGTGATAAATGAAACCAGCTATGCTCCTAATGCCTTCGCTCAAAGTTTAAAAGCAAAGAAAACTAATATAATCGGTACCATTGTACCGAGACTTGATTCGTATGCTTCTTCTCATACGTTAATTGGCATTGATGAACAATTAAGAGAACTAAATTATCAAATGCTGATCTCAAATACCGGTCAGGATTTAGATCGGGAAATTGAAAATATTTACACACTGGCTAAGCAAAAGGTTGCGGGAATGATTTTGCTTCCATCCCAAGTTACAGACGCCCATTTAGAGGCCTTCAAAGAGCTGCAATTGCCCGTTTTACTGGTTGGTCAGCAGCATGAAACAATTCACAGCATCATACACAATGATTATGAAGCAGCATATGATCTTGGAAAACATGTGCTGGAAAAAGGTCACCGTAAGATTGCTTTTTTGGGCGTAACAGGAAAAGATATTGCTGTAGGAGTCATGCGAAAAAAAGGATTTCAGCGGGCGATAGATGAAAAACCAGACTGTAAAGTAAGGTATTATGAAACAAGCTTCAGCATAACAGATGCATTAATCAATGTCCCTTCTATTATTGAGGAATTCACTCCCTCTATTATCGTATGTGCAACTGATAATATAGCGATTGGTGCTTTGAAAGCAGCTTATTTAAGAGGTTTGAAAATCCCAGAAGACTTGTCAATCACTGGATTTGGAGGTTATGAAGTAACAGATATGATACACCCAGGCATAACTACAGCGAAATTTTACTACAAAGAAGCAGGACAAATGGCAGCTAAGAGTATCGTAAAGCTTGTTAATGGGGAAGAATTACCAAAATTATCTCTATCAAAATATAAAATTATTGAACGAGAAAGCGTTGACAATCGTTTACTACACCGATTATAATCAAAATGAAATCGGTTACCAAATATTTCCCTTCTAAAATGTAACCGGTTTCTGTGAATCAACTTGTTGATGTTATATTTTTTTGGTTTATGCTGGAACCGGTTCCGTTGCTTAATATATTCATATATTTTTTTGAATTCAAACGGAACCGGTTCCAAGTCAGCGTTTATAAACGTTTAAAAGGAGGATCATTATGAATAATAAAGAAGTATCCAAGGAAATATTGGAGGCAATCGGCGGGAAAGAAAATGTGGCAGCTGCAGCACACTGTGCGACTCGGCTCCGCTTAGCTTTACATGATGAAGATAAAGTTGATCAAGCAAAACTAGATGAGATGGATGCAGTAAAGGGAACATATTCAACTGGAGGACAATACCAGATTATTATCGGTGCGGGAACCGTTAATGAAGTATACAAAGAGTTTTCAAAGCTAACTGGACTTACTGAAATGTCGACGAAAGATGTAAAAGATGCTGGTTCGAAGAAAATGAATCCGCTTCAGCGCTTTGTAAAAATGCTTTCTGATATTTTTGTTCCTATTATTCCTGCAATTGTTGCCGGCGGTCTATTGATGGGGATTAACAACTTGCTCACAGCACCTGACTTATTTATTGCAGGGCAATCCATTGTCGAAGCTAACCCGGGATTCGCAGATTTAGCAGCTCTAATTAATACATTTGCCAACGCAGCATTTGTATTCCTTCCAATCTTAATCGGTTTCTCTGCCACACAGCGGTTTGGCGGAAATCCTTATCTGGGTGCTACACTTGGAATGCTAATGGTTCACCCTGACTTATTGAATGGTTGGGGATACGGAGGAGCCTTAGTAAGCGGTGAAATTCAGGTCTGGAATATTCTTGGATTTGAAATTGAAAAAATCGGATATCAAGGCACTGTGTTGCCAGTACTTGTTGCTTCCTTTATTTTAGCAAAAATAGAAACGTATTTGCGAAAAGTCATTCCTTCCGCACTAGACAATATTCTAACACCATTATTGACAATTTTTATTACTGGTATCTTAACGTTCACAGTAGTAGGACCGATTACTCGTGCTACAGGGAACTTATTAACAGACGGTCTCATCTTCTTATATGATGGAACTGGTTTTATCGGAGGAGCTATATTTGGACTTCTTTACGCACCAATCGTCATCACAGGTATGCATCATAGCTTTATTGCTGTAGAAACACAATTACTTTCTGATATTTCAAAAACTGGGGGCTCTTTTATTTTCGTAATTGCAGCAATGTCCAATATTGCTCAAGGTGCAGCAACCCTTGCAGTTACTTTCATTACGAAAGATAAAAAAACAAAAGGTACGGCATCTGCAGCGGGTATTTCGGCTCTTTTAGGGATTTCAGAACCTGCAATGTTCGGTGTTAACTTAAAACTGAGATATCCATTTATTGGAGCAATTATAGGTTCAGGAGTGGCTTCTGCTTTCGTCACCTTCTTCAAAGTAAAGGCGATTGCACTTGGCGCTGCAGGTCTACCAGGGATTATTTCCATAAAAACAGATACAATTATCTTTTATATAATTGGTATGGCCATTTCCTTTGCGGTTGCCTTTATCGCAACATTCAGTTTAGCAAATCGGACAGATAAAAAAGTTGCTGCCCTTTCTCGAAAAGAAGCAGCCTAATTTATTAATATGAAAAGGGCTGTTCGAAACAAGGAACAGTCATCTGATTTTTTAAAGGAGTCTGATCACATGGGCTGGACAAAAGAACAGCGTTATCGCCGCGTTGAAGATGTTAATCAGGTAGAGCTGCAAAATTTGCAAACAAGAGTAAATGAATGCACATGGCGACAAACCTTTCATATACAGCCTTTATCCGGCCTACTTAATGACCCTAATGGCTTCTCTTTTTATCATGGTGAGTACCATTTATTCTACCAATGGTTTCCGCTTGGTCCTGTACATGGGTTGAAGTATTGGTATCATACGAAATCAAAAGATCTTGTTTCTTGGGAAAATGCCGGCATCGGGATCGCACCGGATGATTATTATGACAGCCATGGAGCCTATTCCGGAAGTGCTATTGAATATGAAGGAAAACTATATTTATTTTATACCGGGAACACCCGTGATGAGAATTGGCAAAGACATCCCTATCAATGTATCGCCATCATGGAGAAAACGGGACAAATTGAAAAATTGACCCATCCATTCATTCGGGACGTACCAGAAGGATATACTAATCATTTCCGCGACCCGAAAGTTTGGAGAGAAAATGATAACTTTTATGCAGTAATCGGTGCACAGCGGAAAGACAAAACAGGATGTGTCGTCCTATATCGTTCCTCCAATCTAGTAAACTGGACATTTGAAGGAGAGTTACAAACTGACCTTGGAACTTTTGGATATATGTGGGAATGCCCAGATTATTTTGAACTGCAAAACTATGGTGTATTGATGTTTTCTCCACAGGGTTTGGAGTCCAAGGGAGACCTTTACCACAATATTTATCAATCCGGTTATGTTATTGGCAGCAAGCTAGATACAATAACCCACTCATTATCACATGGCTCTTTTCAGGAGCTTGACAGAGGCTTTGATTTTTATGCGCCGCAAACAATGGTTAATCCTGACGGAAGGCGTATCCTTGTCGGATGGATGGGCTTGCCTGAAATCGACCTACCCACAGACAAAAATGGCTGGGCGCATTGTTTAACACTGCCAAGAGAATTATCTGTTCGAAACGGTAAACTGATTCAGCGGCCAGTGCAGGAACTTCAAGCGCTACGCAGGCAGGAAACTAAAGTAAAAGGTGTTTTGAAGAACACCAAGAACATGTATGAAGAATTCAAAGGAGTATCCTATGAAATGGTATGTGAATTTGAAAACAACGATGCCGTTGAATTTGGTATTGAATTCAGGGCCGGTGATGATGAAAAAACGGTCATTAAATATGATACTGTAGAGAAAAAAGTCATTCTTGACCGCTCTTCTTCAGGTGAGACCGTTGGAGAAGCTTATGGAACAATCCGAAAATGCTTTGTGAATACCAAAAAAATTAAGTTTCATTTATTTGTAGATACCTCTTCTGTTGAGATTTTCATCAATGACGGTGAAGAAGTATTCACGAGCAGGATTTTCCCTCGTGAAAACAGAAATGAAATTCGTTTCTTTGCATTATCTGGAAGCACCACTTTTCAAGCAAAAAAATGGAGTTATGTATGAAAGCGAGAGGTAAGGTATGAGAAATTTATATGCAATCGGTGAAGTATTAATTGATTTTATCCCCCTTCAAAAAGGAATCGCACTAAAAGATGTAATGGAATTCGAGCGTGCTCCAGGAGGCGCTCCAGCGAATGTTGCTGTATCAGTTGCCAGAAATGGCGGCAATGCATCGATAATTACTAAGCTCGGAATGGATTCATTTGGGGACTTTCTTTTAGAACAATTGCAGCAAGCCGGCGTGAAAATAGATAAAATTACGAGAACGAATGAAGCCAACACAGGCCTTGCTTTTGTATCTTTGCTTGAAAATGGTGAACGTGATTTCTCTTTCTACCGCAATCCTTCTGCAGATTTGCTGCTTCATGAGACTGAAATTAACGATAGCTGGTTTGCAAACGGCGACCTCCTCCACTTCTGTTCAGTCGATTTAGTGGAAAGTCCTATGAAGCATGCGCATGTGAAAGCCATTGCTTCTCTAAAAGCAAAAGGCGGAATCATCAGCTTTGACCCAAATGTCCGCCTTCCGCTTTGGACTGATCCTGAAGAATGCCGGAAAACTATTTTAGAGTTTGTTCCAATGGTTCATATTTTGAAAATTTCTGATGAAGAGCTTGAGTTTATTACCGGGATTACTGATAAAGAAAAAGCAGTTTCTTCGTTATTTACTGGTGCTGTTAAAGCAGTAATTTATACAAAAGGAGCTCAAGGTGCCGAATTATATGTAGGAGGTAAAAAATACGAATCAACCGGGTATCGCGTCGGCGTACAGGATACAACAGGGGCTGGGGATGCATTTATCGGAGGCTTGCTGTATCAGTTATTGGAAAAAGACGTTCGGCAAGGAAATCTGGAAGAAGTTCTTGAACTTCATCACCAAGAAATCCTAAGCTTTGCAAACGCTAGTGGCGCTCTTACTACGACTGGAAAAGGAGCAATCTCTTCCATTCCGGCCAAAGAAGCGATTTATCAACTGCAGCAAATCGATCAATAATGGCGCCTGCCCTAAACGGAAAAGTACCGACCGATTGGCTTGCTAAGTTGATAAGGACCGATTAAAAGGCCTTGGAGCTGCTGGTGGTTTGGAGATAGGAAATAACATCTAGGCAATTTTTGGACCGAAATCAGACCAGCTAAAAGAACAAATCAAAAAAGTGATTGCTTAAGAAATTTGTTGTTCAGCCAGAATATTAAAAATAATAGGAGGTATTACCTTGTTAAAAAACTTATTTGGAAAAAAAACAAAAATTTCGGAAATAAAATTAGTATCGCCAATTGAAGGAGAAATTTTAAAGCTTGAAGATGTACCGGATCCAGTTTTTTCACAGAAAATGATGGGAGATGGTATTGCTTTCTTTCCTATCGAAGGGAAGGTAGTGGCGCCGGCTGATGCAAAAGTCATCAATGTCTTCCCGACGAAGCATGCCATTGCATTGGAAACGGCAGAAGGGCTGGAAATATTGATCCATATTGGATTGGACACGGTTAACATGAAAGGAGAAGGGTTTTCCGTTTGTGTGGCAGAAGGTGACCAGGTTAAAGCAGGAGACATATTGGTCACCTACAGCCTTGAACTGGTAAAGGAAAAAGCATCAAGTACTATTACACCGATGATCATTACCAATGGAGACATTGTGACACATTTAGAGTATCACTATAGTGGACAATCTGTAGCCGGTAAAACGACCGTTCTGGTAGTTACCTTAAAATAGGAGAATGAGTAAAATAGAAGAAACTCGTTAAAGAACTAAAGAACTAAAGAACATATGACCAAGAGATGTCCACCCCAGAAATGGGGTGTTTTTATTTTGACTAAGTTGGTATCATAACTTAACGGAATTGTGTTACTTTAGGTGATAATTTGAACTTGTTTTATACAATTTATATTCCTGTTTTAATGCCAAAACCTATTAAAATTAAGCCAGTTGATTTTTGGAACGCTTTCTGGAATTTGGAGTTGTTCAACCATTTTTTTGCGTAATCAATTAGATAAACAAGAAATAGAAACCATAATACAGCGAGTAAGGTTAAGATGAAGGCTAATATAATCAATTGCYGGTTTACATTTCCATTCAAATTGACAAATTGCGGCATGATTGTTATATAAACTAAAATAGTCTTTGGATTAAGAATATTATTAAGTAATGCCTGCATAAAGGAATCCTTATTATGCCGATTTAAATACTTCGTGGGTGTATTTGCTTGTGCTTGTATTTCTTTTAAAGAAAAAGCGCTTTTAGTAAAAAAACTTTTAATCCCTAAATAAATTAAGTAGGCGGCTCCCAAATATTTAATTGTACTGAAAAGAATAACAGACTTTGCAATGACAACAGATAACCCAAGAATAGCAATAAGCGTCCAAAAAGAAAGTCCCGTTGCCATTCCAAGAACGGTATAATGTCCAGCTTTTGGACCATAGCGAAGCGTGTTTTTCACTAGGAGCATAGTATCTGCTCCGGGTATAATAACCATCATTGCAACTATTGATATGTAAGTTAGTAAGCTATCCATACTATTTCTCCCTTTTCGTTTGTTAGTGGCTACTCAAGTAACTACTTATTAAGTATATTGGATGCTTATGGAAAAGGTCAACAGATTTTGCTAAAATATTAGTTACTAAGGTAGCAACTAAGGTTGTGTTGGAGGATTTATGAAAGAAAACATTTTAGAAACATTAAAAAATCTAAATTTTACCGAATATGAAGCGAAAGCATATCTTACCTTATTGGAAGAATCGCCATTGACTGGTTATGCAGTAGCAAAAAACTCCGGTGTACCACGTTCAAGAATATATGAAATTCTGGACGGTCTCGCAATAAGAGGGGATATTCTGGTTAGTCCTGGGAACACACCACAGTATACTCCTGTTCCTGCAAAGGAGCTAATAAAAAACCGTCGAATGAAAGCAGAAGAGAATTTTGAACTGGCAGAAAAATCATTAGCGGAGTTTGAAAGTTCTGCAAATGACCGTGAAAATATCTGGAATATCACTGGACGCAATGAAATACTCGAAAAGGTTAAAGCTTGTATATTATCTGCTGAAAAAAGAATCCTCTTAGAGATTTGGGAAGAGGAATTCGAAGAATTGGAGTCTGAACTAAGACAGGCAGCAACTAGAGGGGTCAATGTAACAATTATTGCTTATGGGGAAATCGTATGTGATTTTGCTAATGTTTACCTCCATTATATGGGTCATGAAATTACAGAAGAGTATGGTGGACGATGGCTTGTTATTAGTGGAGATGACTCAGAAGTAGTAGCAGGTATTGTCTCGCTGGGTAAAGATAGTCGTGCGGCATGGACAATGCATGTAGGTTTGGTAATGCCAATTACAGAAGTCATGATTCATGATTTGTATCTCATGGAAATTATGGAGAAACATAGAGAGCTTTTAGAAGAAAGTTTTGGTGAAAACCTTGCCAATTTACGTAAAAAATTCTCTATCCATCCAGATTTTAAGAAACATTACGTTGACTAGATTTGTACTATTTTTTCCTGTTTTAACAACATAAAAAGAAAAGCATTACTTTTTTATTAATCATCGTTTTGATGAAGTAGTGTGGGGCTCAGTAACAATTCAAGCTAGCTTTAACACCATCATCCAGCGTCTATTGGCAATCCCAAGTGGCGAATATTGCTAGGTGGGAATTACTAATAATGATTGATGAATATGGATGGATTTGAAGCATGGAAGCACGCATTAGCGAAGCATCATTTTCATCTATAGCGAAAAAATACGGGAGAATCCTGCAATAGTCAATGGACAATTAGAAGTTCCAGAAAATTTCATTGAAAAAGGTGAAGCCGATGTGATTGCCTTAGGAAAGGGAACCCTGGTGAGTGGGTCAATAAAGTCAATGATGGAAAGCTATAAGCAGTTTTAAAGCCGGAAAAAGTGTTAAGCCCGAATGCAAAAAATAAGGTATTTGAAGTATAAATCTTCTCAATCTCACAGTGCTTTACTTGAAGAAGCAAACTAAAAAAAGCCGATTCCTTAACGTACAGGAATCGACTTTTTTAGTTTGAAATTTCGCTTAGCGTAAAAATTCCCCGTTCATCTTAACCCAAAAATAACACTATTTATTTTGAAAAGATTTCTTTTGCGTTTTCCATGGCCATTTTATTTCCTAGTGCTGAATAGTCAAGCCATGGCTGATCCGGAACTACGTATACATGTTTTCCTTTAACTGCTTTCAACCCTTTCCAAATGGGTGTATCTTCCAACTGTTTAAAAGCAGTCTGAGACTCATCGTCACTGTTGACAATGACAAATATAGCATCTGCATCGAAATCTGGAAGAACTTCTTGAGATATGACTTCGTAAGGCAGATTTTTATCAATCTTTTCAACACCATTGGCAGGTTTAAAACCTAAATCCTGAAATAAGATAGGTCCCATTGGCTTTTCAGAACTAAATACTCGTAACTCCTTTGCAGTAACACGGATTGCCATTACTTTACTGCCTTCACCAAGTTTATTTTCAATTAAATTTTTGACTTCTTTTGTTTGTTTTTCATAATCTGATATGAACTTTTCTGCTTGCTGTTGACGGTCGACAAGTTTAGCAACGGACTTTAAATGATCTCTCCATGTTCCTTCATCAAGATTAAATACATGAGTCGGTGCGATTTTTTCATATTTTGATACATCTTGTCCTGAAAATTCTTTATCAAGATAAATCACAGAAGGATTTAGTTCTATCAACGCTTCCATATCTGGATCTTTTACGGGTCCAAGCTTTTGCGTATCTTTTAATCGATCCTTCACATGCGGCAGAAAATCTTTTAATTCTCCACCAATTACAGAACCAACTGGAGTTATATCTAATGCAAGTAAATCATTTGTTAGGTGGATGGAAAGTGAAGCGATTCTAGGTTCTTCACTCTCTGGTTTATTTTTTTTTGCTGATTTACTATCATTTGAAGATGTCTGTCCGCAAGCCGACAAAATAAGAATTAACATAATGCTAAATAAAATAGTAATTTTCTTGTTCATTTTTTCTCCTAATTGAAAAGTTATTTTGTTTTTGTGAGCAAGTAAAGAAAATAGGGAGCTCCTATAGCAGCGACTACTATACCAGCTGGAATAGCATTTGGATGAAATATGGATCGGCCGATGGTATCCGCAAGCACCAAAATAATGAGTCCTATAAGCCCTGCAACAGGAAGGAAATGCTGGTACATCGGGCCGACGAGCCGACGGGCAAGATGCGGGGCAACTAGACCAATAAATCCAATACCGCCGGCCATTGCTACACTCGCACATGACAAACCAACAGCAGTTACCAGCATCAGCAAACGTTGTTTTTGAACAGAAACACCAAGTCCAGCCGCTACCTCATCACCTAGTGATAAGGCATTTAATGTGTTAGATTTGAAGTAAGCATAAGGTGCTAAAATAAGGATCCACGGAAAAAGGGCAATAACATGGATCCAATCTCTTCCCCATACATTACCAACCAACCATCTTGAAGCAAATGAGTAGGTTTCTTCATCAAGACGAAGAGACAGAAAAAGTGTAATAGCACTAAAACCAGCAGAAATCGCAATTCCAATGAGAATAAGGCGAATGGGCAGTATGCCTTTGTAACGATCATAGGCAAGTAAAACAATAAGAAAAGCAGTTAAGACTCCGCCTAAAAAGGTAAATAACGGTATAAGGATTGATGCTTTTTCATCTAATGAATGAAAATAGGTTACAAAGATAATCAGACCAAAGGACGCACCTGCATGTAAGCCTAGAATTCCTGGATCTGCCAAAGGATTACGCGATAAACCTTGTAGGATTGCACCTGAAATTCCTAATCCAACTCCCGCCAACATGGTAATCAAGATTCGTGGCATACGGTAATCAAATAGCACAGTAGAACTTTTAAAATCACCGTTGCCAAAAAGCGTTTGGATTATTTTTAAAGGTGAAATTCGCAGTGTACCTGTATTCAAGCTTATTAATACTGCAATTATACTAATAAAAATAAATACCATAGTAACTATATATGCCCTCTTGTTGTCTGCATTCATATGACGCTTCACCTATAAGTCCCTCCCTACTTTACGAGCAATATAGAGGAAAAAAGGAACACCGACAAGGGCAACCATTATACCAATAGCCAGCTCTCTAGGCGGGTTCAACGTTCTGGCACCCAGATCAGCCAGTATTAACAGAATCGAACCCAATAATGCTGACATTGGAATAATGAGCTGATAATATCCTCCAACCAATTTTCGTGAAATATGTGGGATTACAAGTCCAACAAAACCTATTGAACCAACGGCCGAAACAGAAACTCCTGCCAGAATAACGGCTACTATCATTCCTAGTATTCTAATACGATTCGTATTCACACCAAGATTGGTGGAAATATCATTGCCCATTGAAATGAGTGATACAGATCGACCTAATGAAATTGCCCAAATAATTGCGATAAGAATAATAGGAGCAAGCACTTTCAAATGACTCCACTTTATCCCTGCTACACCTCCCGCATACCAAAATGCTAAATCCTGACTCAAATCATAATAAATGGCCACTCCTGAACTAAGTGAATGTAGGAGCGCTGCTATCACTGCACCTGAGATTGTTAGCCTTATAGGTGTTAATCCTCCCGGCACAGATGAGCCTATTATATAAATGAATAATGTACTCAACACAGCTCCTATAAATGAAAAAACCATCAAGACAGCATATGGTATATTTGGAAAGAAAGCGAAACTAAGGGCTACCACAAACATTGACCCTGCGTTAATACCAAGTATTCCTGAGTCAGCTAAGGGGTTGTGGGTGACTCCTTGCATCAAAGCACCTGCAACTGCAAAAGCTGCTCCGACTAATGCAGCGCCAATCACCCGTGGAAGCCGTAGTTCGTGGATAATCTGTTGCTGTGTCAGTGTGGGATTATAATCAAAAATCGCTGACCACACCGTATTGATGCTAACCTCTTTTGCTCCAAATGTTACAGCCAAAAATAGGCACAGCACTAATCCAATAATCACCAGAATGAATAAACACAATAGCAGAAAACCATTTGAACGCTTTTTGAGTCCCTTTAGAGAGGGATTATGTAACATTTTTTAATTCATCCTTTACTGTTCATTGGAATTGATAATCATTATCATGATGATTATATCTTTACTCTTTGCTGAAATCAATCTATTTTTTTAACACGTTAATTTGTTAAAATATTGAATTGTTTGTATATGTTCACATAGGCTCCAGTAGGCAGGAAAATCGTTCGTAAAAGTGTACTTTTACGATTTTTTAATTATGATTGTTACGAATCTCCTTATTGTTCCAAGCATATAGTTTATAGAATTTATGATAATTAATATATAAGGGGTGAATGGATTGAACAAGGTAGGAAAAGATGATTTTGTTTCTGGGTTTGTTCCACATCATAATCATGGGTCCGTTGATTATACATCTGTAGAGGACGGCCATGTCCATCAATGTCTGGATGTAACATCCCCGCCAATTCCATCACAAGAGGGAGAACATATTCACTATACAGAAGGATATGTGGTATTTGAGGATGGGCATAACCATTATTATAAGGCATATTCGGGACCAGCCATTCCTGTTGGCAATGGAATGCACGTTCATTATTATGATTTTTACACAACTGAAGATGATGGGCATAAACATCGAGTTAGAGGGGTCGATCAACCTGCTCCAGGGAATAAATAAAGGTACATGATATTCAAAAAGAAAACATCAGGGGGATTGAACGCCCCCTGATGTTTTCTTTTTTTTGATAATTTTAGTAGAGTTTTATCCGATTCGAGGTTTTTCAAATAACCAGTGATAAATTATTTAACGAAGTTTAGAAGTGAAATTATCCAAAATTAAAAGCCCCATTTCTCAGTGTCATAAACGAGAAATGGGGCTTTTTTCACTTTATGCGTAACCCGTTATTTCGAACCCCTCCTTTTAATCGAGAGGGGCTCTTTTTTTGAAATTTTACAAAATGCAAAAAATGAATCATTTAAAAGGTAAAGTGTTAACAAATATTATTAATACTAAATGGTTTTTCACACTCCGAGTTGTTTCGCAGCTTTTTAAGCCAAGAATCTCATATATCGTAAAAAGTCTGATCATTCTTTAACGTTTTTAAAATATGCTTAGTCAGCATTGACGCATCATCCGTGTTTTTCCAAACTGCAGATATGGAACTGAATAATTCAGAGTTATCGATGTTCAATGCTTTAACTTTGCTTTTTCCCAACAAACTCACCATATCTTTCGGCATGAGAGCAACACCTAAGTTATTGGATATAAGGTTGGCAATCGTTAATAATTCGGATCCTTTACATAATTCTTTAGGTGAAAATCCAGCAGTCAGACAAGCCTTTTCCAAAAGGAATTGAAGGGAGTGCGCTTGGACGGCATCATAATGGATAAAAGATTCGTCCCTTGCTTCGTATAAGTGTATAGCATCCTTTTGGGCTAGTGGATGATCAATGGAAACGACTAATTGTAAAGGGAACCTTTTGAATTCAATCATGCTTAATCCTTCATTTGCGATGATGTTATTGTGTATGGGCGTTCGGATGAAACCGATGTGATAATTTTGTTGGTTTACGAGCTTCACTGCTCTTGAGGATGTTGTTTCATGCAGGTAAAAATCTGTTTCCGGGTATTCCCCCACTATCTTTTTCAATAACTTCGGGATATATATGCTAGCTGCAGAGGGGACAGTAGCAATCTTCATTTTGGGCTTGGGGATGGTTTTATTTTCAACTATGTAATTCACTGTTTTCTCAATATCTTCAAAGGAAGGGGCAAGTTTTTTATAGATGTACTCTCCTTCTTCCGTCAATGTAATTTTTCTTGTCGTTCGATTTAATAGTTTAAGGCCTAATTGTTTTTCGAGGGATAAAATCTGTTGGCTAAGTCCTGGCTGGGATATATGCAGGGTTTTGGAAGCCTCACTGAAACTAAGATGGTTAGAAACCTCTATGAAATAGCGGAGGGATAGGAAATTCAAACAATCACCCACTTTAGTCAGATTTGAAAATACACACTAAAAATAGCTGGTAAAAGGAAGGGCGGACCTCAAATATACCCTCTCAAATAATATTTGTATATAACGATTAAAGGCTAGAAATATGTTAAAAGTTTGTATTTTTATAATAAAGACTTATAAGTTTATAACAATAATATATTTCTAAAACGGAAGAGTCAATATTATCCTTAAATTAAGGATAAAAATGTAATAAAGAGGATAATGAACTCATTAAATAACAGAATTTTCCGAATTTAATCAGGCGTTTTTACAAATCTCTGCTTGTTTACTTGAGATAAATAAAACTTTTTAATCGATAGTGGGACTTTTAGTTATTGTGTCTAATTTTGCAAAAAAAAGGAAAAGTGGGGTGGTCGGTAGAATAATAATAGTATCATCTCTTGCAGATGATGAAAAACAATGGGGGGGAGTTTTATGAAAAAGTTTAATAAGTACTTTTTATTGGTTATGATTCTGACAGTGACCGGTATTATAACGGCCTGCGGAGACAGTAAGGAAGAAGTATCCGGCAGCGGAAACCAAAACCTGAGTTTGTTGACTGGTGGAACGGGAGGTACATACTATCCACTTGGGGGACAAATTGGCAAAATCATTTCTGATAAAACAAAAGCGAAAATAACACCTCAGACATCTGGTGCCTCGGCTGAAAACATGGAAACTTTAAGAGCTGGAGAAGCTGAAATCGCTTTTTCGCAAACGGATATCGCCGCATATGCACTTGAAGGAAAAGAAATGTTCGATGGCAAGCCTATAGACAATATACAAGCGATCAGCTCTTTATATCCTGAAACGGTTCAAATTGTAACGACGGCAAAGAGTGGAATTAAATCAGTCGAGGATTTGAAAGGTAAAAAGGTATCAGTAGGTGCACCGGGTTCTGGTGCTTACATCAATGCAATGCAAATCCTGGAGATCCATGGGTTGACTGAGAAAGATATTAAAGGACAAAATCTTTCTTTCGATGAGTCGACGGAAGGAATCCAAGCAGGAAGTATTGACGCAGCTTTCATTACGGCCGGTACACCAACTGGTGCAGTTGATGCGCTATCCGTACAAAATGATATTATTATCCTGCCTATTGCAGAGGACAAGATTCAAGAGTTGGTTAAAAAATACCCATACTATGCAGAAGACACAATTCCAAGCGGTACGTATAAAATCAAATCCGATGTTAAAACAGTTGCTGTTAAAGCAATGTTAGTGGTTACAAAGGATCTTGATGAAGATTTAGTGTATGAAATGACAAAAGCGGTATATGACAACACGGATAAAATCACACATGCCAAGGGCAAGTTCATTACAGCAGAGACTGCACTTGAAGGATTAGGGGATATGGAAATTCACCCTGGCGCTGCAAAATACTTTAAAGAAAAAGGTGTTTCCAAGTAATGAAATTTGGTCGGTAGCTCGCAATATGTGGCCTATCGGCCTCGTTTTTTCTGAATGGGATTTCAGATTTTGAAAGGGGTACCTATGAAATTCAAGATATTCATGGCTTTTGGTACACCTCTGATCATCGCTTTTCTATTATTTTTTCCGTATAAGCATGTAATTGCATTTTCCTACCAGGACCAAGGGGAATTAGTCGCGTACTTGCCATTGAAAAGAGAAAAAAACTTCCAGATTAAGTATACACACTCCATCCACCTCTCGGAGGTACTGGAATCATATCGTTTATCCGATAAGCAAATCGAACAAACCGAACTTGCTTATAGTGATTTTGCGGTCGGTATGCCTTCTAATGCAGAGGGGGAGGAAGTATTTGAAGAGAAAGATGGTATCTACTTCATAAAAAATATGAATCGCAATTTCGCTTATATAGATTTACGTGTAGGGCAAGTTAGAGCTAACCATCGATTAGTTTATGATAAAAAAACATATACATTGGCAGACTTTATTAAGCCAGGAACATGGGTCAGGATTTCATCGGAAAGAATTTCAATATGGGAACAGTTGAAAGGAGTGAAGATTCATGGCTGATAAGGAAAAAATGGAGTATTTAACCGAAGCGGAACAACAGGAATTATTGGAAAAGTACGATCCTGAAGCAGGGACAAGGAAATTAACCGGCGTCTTGGGACACATTGTATTTTTTGGACTCTTAGCTTTTTCGTTATTCCAATTATATACTGCTATTTTTGGTGTTTTTACAGCACAAATCCAACGGACGATACATTTAGGGTTTGCACTTTCCTTGATTTTTTTACTTTTTCCTGCAAACCGGAAGAAGCGTCAGAAAGGAAAATTTCAAGTTGCTTGGTACGATATCATTTTAGCGATCCTTAGTATAGGCGTAGGTGCATATTGGCCATTATTTTTCGAAGATATCGTCATGAATGTAGGACGTTTAGGCGCTGTGGATTTTGCGGTTGGTTTAATGGCCATTCTGCTAGTTTTAGAGGCAACTAGACGAGCAGTAGGGCTTCCTATTATGGTCATTGCTTTATTATTCGTTTTCTATGGGATTTTTGGTCAGTATATGCCAGGATTCCTCTCTCATCGCGGTTTAACGCTGGAACGTTTGGTGCAAACGATGTTCTTCTCGACAGAGGGCATTTTAGGTACACCGTTAGCTGTTTCATCGACATTCATCTTCCTGTTTTTATTATTTGGTTCCTTTCTTGTCCGTACGGGTGTCGGGCAATACTTCAATGATCTTGCAACGTCTATTGCCGGTAGAAGGATAGGGGGACCTGCGAAGGTTGCGATTTTTTCCAGTGCTCTGCAAGGAACGATCAGCGGAAGCTCTGTGGCTAATGTTGTCACTTCAGGATCCTTTACAATACCGATGATGAAAAATCTTGGATACAAGAAGGAATTCGCAGGGGCAGTGGAAGCAGCCGCGTCTACTGGCGGTCAATTAATGCCTCCGATCATGGGGGCGGCGGCATTTTTAATGGTTGAATTCATTGGGAATGGGATTACGTATTGGGATATAGCAAAGGCGGCTACGATTCCAGCTATCCTTTACTTTTCAGGAATTTGGATCATGACCCATTTTGAAGCGAAACGACTTGGATTACGTGGACTAACGAAAGAAGAAATGCCAAATAAAAAGGAAGTGATCAGTAAACTTTATTTGTTAATTCCGATCATCGCCATTATCTTCCTGCTCATGCTGAATATAACGGTTACACATGCAGCCTTGTATTCCATTCTTATCTCAGTTCTTGTAGGATTCATAAACAAGGATGTCCGCATGAAATTCATCGATATCATTTATGCATTAGTGGATGGAGCCCGGACTGCACTTGCGGTTGCTGCTGCAACCGCAGCAGCCGGCATTATTGTAGGAATAGTTACGAAAACAGGGCTTGGGCTGAAATTGGCAAATGGATTAATCGATTTCTCTGGTGGATATTTAATTCCAACACTGATGCTAACGATGGTAGCGGCAATTATTTTAGGAATGGGATCACCTACAACTGCCAACTATGTGATCACCTCGACGATTGCAGCACCTGCGATCATTTTGCTTGGCGTCCCTGATTTATCTGCACATCTATTTGTCTTCTATTTTGGCATTATAGCAGATATAACTCCTCCAGTTGCATTAGCGGCATTTGCAGCGGCAGGGGTAGCGGGCAGTGAACCGATAAAAACGGGGATACAGTCATCAAAACTGGCTATTGCTGCATTTATCATTCCGTATATTTTTGTTCTCTCTCCACAATTACTAATGATCGATACAACTTGGCTGGAGGTCGCCTGGGTCGTTCTTACAGCGCTGTCAGGCATGATTGCAATTGGTGCTGGAGTTATAGGTTACTGGATGAGGGGAATGCACTGGATAGAAAGAATCCTCGCTATAATCGTTGGTTTACTATTAATCTATCCTGAAACGATATCGGACATCGTTGGGTTAACTACATTTATCGTATTGCTGGCTTTACAATATCTTGGAAAGAGCGACAAATACGACAGCCCCAATATCTTGGAACATAAGCAAAGTATAGAGAAAAGTTGAGGCTTCAATTTTCAATCCGGATGTAAAGGTTAGTGAAGAGTCATGGTGAAAATTCAGGGGGGGTGATTTTTTGAATTGAATCATCATTGAGAGAACTTATCTAACAGCCAAAGGGAATGTGCATACTGCTTCAATTTAGAGATTAACCAGTATATTCCCGACTTGCAGATCGAGGGTCATCCGTATATCCACTTGCCGTATGGTGAAATCCCAATTTTGTTTTTGAAAGGAGACTAATTCATGAAATTTTTAAAAAGTTTTATTTTAGTTACTTTCAGTTTCTTTTGTATGATCACACCAGCTTTTGCAAGTGTCCCCGGAGTGGATAAGTCAATGGGAAAGGGTTTTACAAATGGAATCGTATCAGTTTCTCATCCGTTAGCAGCTGAAGCGGGTATAAAGATACTAAAACAAGGTGGAAATGCAGTCGATGCAGCAGCTGCCATTCAATTATCGTTAAATGTAGTTGAGCCAATGATGTCTGGAATCGGCGGCGGTGGTTTTATGATGATCTACAATAAAAAGGAAAATAAAATAACGATGATCGATAGTCGCGAAATGGCACCACAAAATGTTACGCCTGAACTTTTTTTAGATTCAAAGGGAAAACCTATACCTTTTAGTAAACGGCACATATCTGGGAAAGCGGTTGCAGTTCCCGGAACACTTTTAGGGGTAGAAACTGCTCTTGAGAAATATGGAACATTGAAATTATCTCAAGTTATCGACCAGTCTATTTTACAAGCTGAAAAAGGGGTAAAAGTCAATTGGGCGACAGCTCAATATATCGACGAAAATGTAAAAAAACTTGAAAATAACCAAGCGGCTGCAAAAGTTTTTGTGCCAAATGGAAAACCATTGGTAGAGGGAGATACCCTCGTTCAGCCAGATCTGGCAAAGACTCTTAAGTTAATAAAAGAACAAGGTTCCAACGTTTTTTATAAAGGTGAAATCGGAGAAGCACTTACCAAAGAAGTTCAAAAACGTGAAGGAACGATGACAAAAGAGGATTTGGAAAACTATGTGGTGAAAGAGAGAGAACCAATTAGATCGGAATATAGGGGCTTTGAATTGGTGGGTGCAGCTTCACCAAGTTCAGGCAGTTTGACGATCCAACAAATCCTGAAGCTTATGGAAGGATACGATGTACAAAAGATGGGGGCTAACTCCCCTGAGTATCTTCATTATCTAACGGAAGCCATGCATCTCGCATATGCCGATCGAGCTGCCTATATGGCAGATGAAGATTTTTATGATGTACCTACTAAAGGACTATTGGATGAAGATTATATAAAAGAAAGAAGAAAACTCATTAATCCAAATAGATCAACAGTTGATGTCAAAGCAGGCGATCCATGGAAGTATGAGGGCAAAGAACCGACTTCAATGAAGAACGTTAAGGAAGAGCAGACCCCGATCGGACAAACGACTCACTTTTCTGTAATGGATAAGTGGGGAAATATGGTTGCTTATACGACTACAATCGAGCAAGTATTCGGATCGGGTATCATGGTACCTGATTATGGATTCATGCTTAATAATGAAATGACGGATTTTGATGCCACACCGGGGGGCGTTAACCAGGTGGAACCAAGAAAAAGACCAAGAAGCAGTATGTCCCCGACCTTCGTATTAAAAGATGGCAATCCCTTCATGGCCATTGGTTCACCAGGCGGAGCGACGATAATAGCATCCGTATCTGAAACGATTATGAATGTGCTTGATCATCATATGCGAATTCAAGATGCCATACTAGCTCCACGTATTTATTCTGCTGGTTATCCTACAGTTAGATGGGAACCGGGAATTGAACAAAATACAAGGCTGGAGTTAATGGCAAAAGGCCATGTTTATGAAGAAAAACCCCAACATATCGGTAATGTGCAAGCTGTCATTTTTGATTATGAAACAGGGAAAATGTATGGAGGAGCCGACAATACGAGAGAAGGAACTGTTCAAGGAGCGTATGATGTTTCCTATAAAGCTAAAAAGCCAAAAGAAATAAAAGAAGAAAAGAAAGGACCGTTTACCTTAAAGGTTAATGGAGCCGTTTATCCTTATACTGCTGAACAAATGAAACTGATAGATGAAAAACCCTATATCCAATCAGACAAATTGCTACTTGGATTGGGTGTAATTGGAGCAGGTGACTTAGAAACATATGAACCAGATAAAAAATCGTATTTACCGGTGTTAAAAGTAGCGAAATCGTTAGGATATAAAACAAAATGGAACGAAACAGACAAAGAGGCACTATTGGAAAAAGATCCAGCGGATTTTGAAGATCCCGACGATGATGGTAGCGTCACGAATTGATTTCTCCTGACTAATATAACCAGTCCAGACAGGGATTCCTTTAAAAAGATGTAAGAAGGATATTGGAAGTGAAACGATCCAGACTAATGATATTCCCCTTGTGCATTGTGCAGAAGGGGAATATTTTTTGTGCATTTTTCAGTGAAGTTTTGCTTTTTTAGTAGTCGTTCCTATCACTCTCATTAAAAAAGCGATGCATCTCCTCAACTAATTTACATACCGCAGGTGACAGATATCGATCTTTCAAGTAGGCCAGGTATACAGTCCGTTCCAAAAAATTAGATTCTATTGCACGGATTGCAGTATCGGTTGTTGTAACGGATTTTACATAGCTTTCCGGTAAAATTGTAACACCAAGTCCTTCTTCCACCAAACTGCAAGCTGTTTCAAGTCTTTCTATTTCGTAAATAATATTGGGAAGTGCCTTTTCATGCTTGAATGCTTTTAAGATATCATCTCTTGTTTGAAATCCAGTTGTACTGATGATCAATTCTTTCTTTGCAAGGTCTTGGAAAGTGATAGACTCTTTTTCGTTTAATTCGTCATCTTTATGGACCAAAAGCACGAATTTTTCATTGTATAGGGGTGCAGATATGATTTTCTCATGGTTAATTGGCTGGTTCGTGATGGTGAAATGAACATTAAACCGATTTAACGATTCGATAACCTTTTCTTCTCCCAATATTTCCCTGACTTTGAAATGAATATTAGGATAATTGATTTTAAAATTCCTGATTATCTTCGGGAACCAGATTTTGAATGATTCAATGGAACCTATAGATATTGTTCCACTTCCAACATGCTTCATCTCCTCAAGTTCCACTTGAAAATTATTGAATCTTCTTAACAAATCCACAGATCTCGTATAAAAAATCCCCCCTGCTTCCGTAAGCTCAAGTCCCCTTGTATTACGTTCCAAAAGCTGAAAACTAACTTCTTTTTCTAATTTCATTATGGCATTACTTAAGGAAGGTTGAGATATATGCAGTATTTTAGCAGCTTTAGAGTAATTCTTTTCCTGGACAACGGTAGTGAAATAACGTAGTTGGCGAAGATCCATATATTCTCCTTTCTATAGTTTAAAACTATAGATATATTAAAATTTTGTATTGGTAATTATATATTATCTCAATTATAATTTTAAAAAAAGATATTTCAGAATTTTTTTAATAAAGGAGAAATTATGTATAATAAACCGATTTTAGATTATTGGAATGGAAGGGTTGATTCCCATTCTGAAATGGACAGCTTCAGGTACCACCAAAGAGTGCGTTTGTCACCGATTTCGGAATTAAACACCTCTCCCAAAGCATCCAGAACCTTTGGAATGATTGGCTTCAAATGTGATGAAGGCGTCAAAAGAAATAAAGGCAGGATTGGTGCTGCAGAGGGTCCTGATCATATAAGGCAGTCCTTGGCGAAATTACCATGTCATTTATCCTCCCAAACCGAGCTGGTGGATGCTGGAAATGTAATCTGTGAAGGTTCAGAGATGGAGGATGCCCAAGCTCAACTGGGATCAGCTGTTGCCCAGATATTGGAGAGTAAAGCGATTCCTATCATACTTGGCGGAGGACATGAAACCCTTTATGGTCATTATCTTGGGATAAGGAAATACGTTGGACCAAAGGCTAGATTGGGGATTATTAATATTGATGCTCACTTTGATATGAGGCCTTATGAAAAAGAAAGTTCATCAGGAACGATGTTTAAACAGATTTTGGACGAAGATCAAAGCTGTGGATATTTATGTGTCGGAATTCAGAAACAGGGAAATACGAAGGCCCTATTTAAAACTGCTGAGGGGAGTAAGGTCGACTACATATTGGAAGAAGATTTGTCATTGAACGAAATGAATGAAACCAAGCAGCGGATAAATGAATTCGTTAAAAAAAATGACTTCATCATTCTTACATTATGTACTGACGTTATTGATTCAGCCTACGCACCAGGGGTAAGTGCACCCTCTCCATTTGGACTGAATCCGAAATTGGTCCGTGCGATTATTAGGCATGTCGTATCAAACGAAAAGATCCTCTCCTTTGATATCGCGGAAGTGAATCCTTCGTTGGACGAAAATAATAAAACCGTTACATTGGCAGCACATTTAATAAATGAGGTATTGCTGCATTTTAAATAATAAATTATACATCTGGGGGCAGACATACGATGAATCTGGAATTAAATCAAATCACAACTTTATTTCTCGCCGTATCACTGCTTTTGGCGGGTGGACTGTTAATTGGGAAGATCCCCATCCTTAAAAGGTTTTGCATACCGGCTCCAGTAGTGGGAGGATTATTGTTCGCGATACTTGTGACAATCTTCAGACAGGCTGGATTGATCAATTTAACATTGGATACTACTTTACAAAGCCTTTTCATGCTTACTTTCTTTACAACTGTAGGGTTAGGGGCAAGCTTTAAACTTGTTAAGCTAGGTGGGAAACTGCTCGTCATTTACTGGCTGGCTTGTGGCGCCCTGGCTCTTTTTCAGAGTATAATAGGAGTTTCACTTGCAACCGTACTTGATTTAGAGCCTTTATTAGGAGTAGTAATGGGCCCCATCTCGATGGAAGGAGGCCATGGGGCAGCTACTGCATTTGGCGGGACAATTGAAGATCTTGGGGTTAGTTCCGCTTTATCCATTGGACTTGCAGCAGCAACCTTTGGCTTGGTTGCAGGCGGGTTAGCTGGTGGTCCATCCGTTAAATATTTAATCACTAAGTATAAATTACAGCCATCCGAAGCTGATATTAATGATGAAGTGGCAGCAGCCGTGGAAGCGAACGGAGATTCATCCAAAGGGATCAACGCCCAAAACTTCATGATCCAGATTCTGATCATAACATTCTGTATGGCAGCAGGTTCTTACTTAGGAGAGCTTTTCTCGAGTTCAACCGGTTTTGTTTTGCCGAGCTATGTAGGAGCAATGTTTGTAGCGGTTATCGTTAGAAATATTCTTGATGGTTTTAAAAGAGAAGCTGTGGATATGAAAAGCATCGATCTAATCGGAGACGTAACATTGGGAATTTTTCTATCTATGGCCTTAATGAGCATAAAACTATGGGAAGTGGCCGATTTGGCATTGCCGATGCTTCTAATTGTTTTCGTCCAGGTATTTTTCATAGTACTTCTTGGTACATTGGTATTATTCAGATTACTAGGTAAGAATTATGATGCAGCTGTCATGGTTGGTGGCTTTATCGGACATGGATTAGGGGCAACTCCCAACGCAATGGCAAATATGTCTGCCATTACAGGTCAATTTGGTCCTTCGAGAAGGGCATTTCTTATCGTACCGATCGTAGGGGCATTCCTCATCGACCTTTTTGCTATCCCTATTATCATTACCAGTATAAATTTGTTGAAGTGAAAAACCTTCTGACCAGACTGTCTATGATTTCATTCATGGACAGTCTTTTTTATCTATATGTTATTTTGAATGCAAATGGAAGATTACAAGCTTCCTTTACTATGAAATGAGGGTCTCGGATTGCTTCGGGTGATTAATCTTAAGGGTAATCAAGTTTAATGGAGCCACTGTATAGGCTCCTCAATAGCGGATTAACCACGACTCTGCTAAAGGTCGATAATGATACTTGTAGGTTTTTGGTTTATAATAACAACCATCTAGCCTTATGAGGGGGGATCCTATGAATGAATATAATGTAACGGTCAGGAATGGCAGTACATTAATTTTGTCGGAAATCATTAAAGCTGAAGATGAAAGAGAGGTCCTTGGAACACTTTTGATTTCCAGCGAATTATTCAATCAACCATTTACCGACATCAGGATTTTAGAACGCTGATTTGTACCTGCCCGTTCCATTTGTTACACTGTAATAAATCTTAAAACGGTAGGCGATATTATGTGCGGACGTTTCACCCTTTTCACTGACATTGAAGAAATAAAAGACCGGTTCGATATTCAAGGATCATTTGATGAAGAATACCAATTCAGTTACAATATTGCACCTTCCCACTCCGTGCTATCCGTCATTAATGACGGGGCTAGGAATCGACTTGGATATCTTCGGTGGGGACTCATTCCTTTTTGGGCAAAAGATGAAAAAGTGGGCTACAAAATGATCAATGCCAGAGCGGAATCCATTGCTGAGAAGGCAAGCTTCAAGAATGCGTATAAGAAGAAACGATGCTTGATAATCGCTGATTCCTTTTATGAGTGGAAGAAGGGACCCGAGCGAAAAATACCCATGCGAATAAAGCTTAAGAATCATGCTCCATTTGGTATGGCCGGTCTCTGGGAATCCTGGAAATCTCCAGAGGGCATCAACATTTATTCGTGCTCAGTTATAACGACCGTTCCTAATGAGCTAATGACCAGCATTCATGATCGTATGCCTGTCATCCTAAAACCTGAAGATGAAAAAGATTGGTTGAATCCATCCATTAATGATCCTGCATATCTGCAGCAGTATTTAAAATCATTCGATCCTGAACAGATGGAAGCATTTGAGGTATCGACTGATGTGAACTCAACTAAAAATAATTCACCTAACCTGATACAACAAATTTGCTGAGAGGTCCTTTCTTTAGACCTCTTTTTATTTTTAGTTCCTTCCTGATAAAAGACAGGATTTGGATCATAGTATAACAAGTAAATCATTATTGAAAAAACCTTATTTTCTGCACCTGTAAAAGGCCCTTTATTATATTAAGGTCCACATGTGAAATTCTTTAAAACTAAACCTTGCGAAAATACATAAAATGCTGTACTCTTATATTTGCTTTTCAATATGGCTTTCGATGTCACTTTCACAAACTCAGATGGTTTCGGCGAGTTTCCAGCCTGGTACTTTTCTGGTGGATATCGTAATATTTGATAAATTATATAATGTAGATCTTCTTATCAAGAGAGACGGAGGGACTGGCCCGAAGATGTCTCGGCAGCAGACTTAATAGGAGTGCTGTGCCAAATCCAGCAGGCTAATTTTTGCCTGAAAGATAAGGGGGGCGTTTTTTATAAATTAAAAGACCTCTTCTTGTTGTTTAAAGGAAGAGGTCTTTTTTTATGCCGACAGTTTTAAGGCTGTTGATTCCATTAGTGGGCATATCAGGTTATTATTAGCGTTATTTGCAAAAACTGTTAAAAGAATAAGGGCTGTGACACATGTCATGCGAAAAATAAAAAGAGGTGTTCATCATGAGTGCAAACAATAAAGGGAATCCCTGGGCATTGATCCCATTTGTCGTTTTTTTAATTTTATTTATTGGCTCCGGAATCATTACGAAAGATTTTTATTCATTTCCGGTGATTGTTGCGATTTCTATCGCATCAGCAGCTGCATTGGCAATGAATCGGAAAGAGACTTTCAATGAAAAGGTTGAAATCTTCTGTAAAGGTGCCGGGGACTCCAATATCATGTTAATGGTTATCATTTTCCTTTTGGCTGGCGCTTTTTCCAAGGTTGCAAATGGCATGGGGGCAGTTGAATCAACAGTGAATCTTGCCTTGGCTGTTTTTCCGCAAAATCTATTGATGGTAGGGATTTTCATTATTGCTTGTTTTATTTCTTTATCTATGGGGACAAGCATGGGAACGATTGTTGCCCTAGCACCTATTGGGGTTGGAATTAGTGAGCAAACAGATATTTCGCTTGCCCTTTCAATGGCGGCCGTTATTGGTGGTGCGATGTTTGGGGATAATCTATCCTTCATTTCGGATACGACAATCGCTGCAGTGCGGACACAGGGAACAAAAATGAAGGATAAGTTTAAAGTGAATTTTTTCATCGTTTTACCTGCGGCCATCATCACATGTGCCATCCTTGGAATTTTAACGATGGGTGAACAAGCCGACATTTCCCAACATGCTTATAATTGGGTGAAGATCGTTCCATATCTTTGCGTATTGATCACCGCATTGGCAGGAGTCAATGTGTTCCTGGTCCTTTCCATCGGAATTGTATTTGCCGGAATTATCGGCTTGGCTGATGGAAGTTATCAACCGTTGAGTGTCATTCAAAAGGTTGGGGAAGGAATGGCGGGAATGTATGAAATCTCCTTCCTTGCCATTTTAATTGCAGGTATGGTAGCTGTAATCAAACATAATGGTGGCATCGATTATTTACTCCACCTTGTGACCCGAAATAGCAAATCAAAAAAAGGAGCGGAATTCAGCATTGCCGGGCTTGTTGGTTTGACGAACCTTTCAACGGCAAATAACACGATTTCGATTATCATTGCCGGGCCGCTAGCCAAAAATATAGCCGAGAAATATGGGATTGATCCACGTAAATCGGCGAGCTTGCTTGACGTTTTTGCGTGTAGCATCCAAGGGTTGATTCCATATGGGGCACAGCTCCTTGTTGCAGCAGGGGTAGCAAAGATTTCCCCTATAAGCATCTTGCCATATTCTTATTACCCAATACTTATTGGGATTTGTGGAATTATTGCCATCTTGATTGGTTTTCCACGGTTTCAGGCGGGAAATGATGAAGCGAAGAAACGTACTTCTTAAAATGAGAATAATTTTGAAACAACACCCTGAATCATTGGATTCAGGGTGTTGTTATGACATTACCATAAAATTGCCGTTTGGCACCGATATGCGACCAAAAATATTTTGGTATGAAAAAAGATATTTATGAATAAGGTTATTAGTTTAAACTAATAAAAATAAGCCTGAACCATTTACTCTGGTTCAGGCTTATTTTCTTTTGTAACGAAAATTTCTTTATAAGACCGATAATTTCTTGTTTCAAGAGAGTTTTTTGCATAAGTGTTATTTAGCTAAACAGGAGCTTTGTTTAATGACGAACTGAAAAGAGTGATATGTTTGAATAAAAAACTTTTCACTTTATCTTTAATAGATTTGCCTTTACTTTCCCCTCTTTACGGTAAGTTGTTGAGGCTTTTTTCTAGTTGACAATGAAAATAAGAGCAGGTGAATTGGACAAATTAAGACCTGATTTACAAAACCTTAACATTGGATTAATGTGGGGTTTATATTGATAAATTATGATTGAACCGTAATAAACAGTAATAAACATTAAAAATCCCACATTAAGATTGGCTTTTTATTGAGAGCAGATAAAAGCTAGAAAGAGAATTTAATAGATTGAATGAGAAAAGGAGCTATATAGCATGAGTTTCATTGCGATAGATTTAGACGGAACATTATTAAACGACCAGAATGAAATTAGTGATGAAAATATAAAGGCGATTCAATATGCCCAAGATAGAGGCTTTGAAGTMGTTATTTCAACAGGACGGGCTTATTTTGATGTTCAAACAATTTGTGAAAAAGCCGGKATTKCSCCATTTGTAATCGGGACAAATGGCGCAACCATTCATTCCAAAAGCGGAAAGTGCATTTCTTCTATTACGATAACTAAAGATTGTGTCGAATCTATTCTCCAATGGTTAGATGAACGKAATTATTATTACGAAGTGTTTACTGATAAAGCCATTTATACTCTTAAAAAGGGAAGAGAACATTTCCATAATGAGATTAAAAGTTTGAAAAGCGCCGATTTGAATACAGATATGAAAGAATTAGTTGAAGTAGCGGAAAGGCAATTTGACCAGTTTGGATATGTTTTAGTTGAAAACTATCATGATATCTTAAAACAGGAGGAAGAATTCTATAACGTATTAGCATGTTCTTTTGATAAAAAGAAATTAGAGGAAGCATGGAACCAATTCAAACAGTTTGATGAGTTGATGGTTGTTTCATCTGCTGATCACAACATTGAAATTACTAGTAAAAGAGCTTCAAAAGGAATGGCCCTTGAAAAATTGGCTTTWTTGATGAATGGCTCCTTAGATCAGGCTATGGCAATCGGGGACAGCAACAATGATTTATCCATGTTCCAGAAAGTTGGATACAGCGTAGCGATGGGAAATGCGAAAGATGYCATAAAAGCTGTTTGTACAACGACAACCMTKAAAAATGATGAGAATGGGGTAGCTTATGCGATTTATCGATATATGGAGAACTTCGTGGTTCAAAAATAAGTGTCAATGCCGAAGGAGCGAGCGATAAAATGGCATGGATATATATCATAATGGCAGGACTTTTGGAAATCGTCTGGGTGATCGGTCTTAAATATTCTCAAGGATTCACCAAAATTATACCTAGTATAGTAACGGTAGTTATTATAATCTATAGTTTCTTTTTACTTTCAAAAGCTTTACATTCCATTCCCTTAGGAACTGGTTACGCCGTTTTTACTGGATTGGGAACGGTGGGAACAGTAGTAATTGGGATGCTTTTTTTGGGAGAGACCATTAATCCACTAAAAGTATTTTTTATGGCTTTAATGATATTGGGTATAATTGGAATAAAAATCGATCCAGCACAACCTAAGCATTAAAGGAATTATATGATTTATACATGGTTAGGGGATGATTCAATGGCTTGGTTTTTTCTTCTTATTGCCGGATTTGCCGAGATTGGTAGTGTTATAAGCCTGAAACGTGCAGACGGGTTTAAAAAATTGCTTCCCTCTGTAGCGTGTCTTTTTTTGGGGAGTTTAAGCTTTTATTTTCTTTCTTTGTCATTAACTTCTATTCCAGTGGGGACTGCCTATGCAATATGGACCAGTATCGGCTCTGTTGGAAGTGTTTTAGCAGGAATGATCTTCTTTAATGAACCTAAAAGTTTAAGATTAACCCTATTTATAATGTGTATTATTGCAGGGGCTGTAGGTATTAAAATGACTTCTTGACATTAAGGTCAGGGTTTTAAATGGCAATAAGTAGATAAAGAAAAAAGGTACGATACCTATGGAAGAGAAGAGTGATGAAAACAATTCAAGATTGGATAAAAGAATATCCTTTAATAAACGAGTTAGTTGCTACAAAGGATGTATTTTGGCCAAATCCTAAATATGAACCATTTCAAAAGGTACTTAAAAAGCGGCCACATAATGAGAAAAATGTAAAAGATGCCGAGGAAAGGCTACAGCGTTTTGCTCTTTACATTGCTAAAGTTTTTCCTGAAACAAGAAAACTAAACGGAATCATTGAATCTCCTATTGTACCCATCCCGGCGATGCATCAACAGCTATCACACATGTATGAGCATCCATTAGAAGGGACATTTTTGTTGAAATGTGACAGCCACCTTCCCATTTCAGGTTCCATTAAAGCACGCGGGGGCATTTACGACGTGTTGAAACACGCAGAAGTATTAGCTCTTAAACATGGTTTATTGACGTAGATGATGATTATTCGATCTTTGATAGTGAAAAATTTAGAAACTTCTTTTTTCCATATGTCTGCTGATGCAAGGATATGGAAAAAAGATCTTCTTAAAAGCAAAGGAGTAACGGTTACACATTGCTGATATCGAGTATTTATGCTGATTATTCTTAATCACATTTACTTTGTCCTAGTATCAGCGCGGCTTGCTTTAACATGTCATTTTCCATTTCGAGTTGCTTATTTCGCTTTCGGAGTTCCATGAGTTCCTTTTGTTCATCAGTTAGATTGTCTTTTTCCTTAAAAGAACCCGAGTTCTGACACTGACCCACCCACTTATCTAAAGAAGAAGGAGTCAGATCATACTCACGAATAATCTCTTTTCTTGACTTACCATTTTGGTACAGCTGCACAATCTGTTGTTTGAACGCTTCGGTAAATGTTCGGCGTTCTCTTTTGGCCATGTAGATTCTCCTCAAATGTAGTATCTGTAGTCTACTTGACCTTAAAAATTCTGTCCGTGTAGCCTATTCAATCAATATTTAGAAAGTAACAAAGTCGCTCCTCATCTGAACTATAAATTCGAATTCTCCTGCTTGATATTTCTTTAATTTATGGAACCAACTTTTGCCCATATTGATGAACGGCGGAAAATCCACGTTCCTCCTTCATTTCCACAAAATCACGAAACTCAGGTTGTACCATCGCACCATTTTAAAAAATATGTCTGTTTGATAATGTTTCACTTGAACAAATATTTCGTTTCCATACCAATCAGTCATATTTTCAGTATGTCCAAGATTTAGAGATTACATGGAAGTGTGTTGAACGGAAAAATGAGTCGTTATGAATAGAAGACAACACCAACTAATCCAGAAAGAATAAGGACATAAGCTGGATGCCATCGTAATTTCAATAAGGCAAATAATGATAATCCAAAAACAAGTAATAAGCTTATCGTATGCCATGAAAAGTTCATAGCTATCATATGATTGGAAATGGCAAAACTTATCGCTGCAAAAAGGATTAAACTAGTGACAATGGGTCTTAGTCCATAAAACATCGATTGAATAATTGGATAATGATTCAATTTGCTGAAGAAGGTGGCTATAACGATTATGACTATAATTGCAGGAAGCAGGATTCCGAGAGCAGATGATATGGCTCCTGCTAATCCAGCAGTCGAATAGCCAACGAGAATGGCACTATTGGTGGTGATAGGACCTGGGGACATGCCGGAAATGGCGATTACATCGGTAAATTGTTGCGTCGTCATCCAACCATGCTGTGAGACTTCCGATCCTATTACGGGAATCATGGCGTATCCCCCTCCAAACGATACAAATCCGATAATAAAGAAGGTGCTAAACAACTCCCACAATTCCGTCATCCTTTATCCCACGCTTTCTTGAAAATTAGTTTAAACCGATAACAGGGAAATATCACCTACCTTTCATGGACCTATATGCCTGCACCCATGAAATATTCGAAATCATTCTCTTCTTCTTTCCTTTCTTTTCGGTCCATGTTGATTTTGTAACCTAATTTCCTCTTAATAGAGATGGTCACAACACCTGCTATCGCGCCTGCTAATATAGCTAAAACAGGGTGAATGAAAAAAAGGATTGGGATCCCCACTATTAATATACCTAATGTTGATTTGTCAACAATAGCCGTTTTTCCTATCTTGATAGCCGCATAGGCGATGATGGCAACTATGGAAGCTCTAATCGATATGAATGCGGATTCTATCTTTGGATTATCCTGAATGAAAAAATACAAAATGCCGAGGAGCAGTACAATTAAAAAGGTAGGAAGTGTAACACCGATCATAGCTGCCATTGCGCCCTTCATTCCGGCAATTCGATGGCCGATAAAGGTGGCGGAGTTAACGGCGACAGCTCCCGGTACAGACTGAGATAATGCAAAAACATCCGTAATTTCTTCGCTTTTCAGCCATTTTCTCTTCTCCACTACTTCTTTTTCGATTAAAGGGATCATCGCAAACCCGCCTCCGAATGTGACAGGTGCTATTTTAAAAAAGGTCCAAAATAATTGGAGCAGTGTTTTCCATTGTCCTTTCATCGTCATCAGTCCCTTCCTATGCTGCTCTATATAAATCTTATTATTAACATATCAAAGAAAAAGGAATGGGTAAATTGCAACAAAATCATCGGGTATAACAAAACGTTATACCCAGAAGATTTATCCGTTTTATAGAATTGAATAGAATCACCTGTTCAAGGAAAATAGCGTTGTTTTTCCATTTCACCATTTACCTATATGATGCTATCATTTTATTAAACTATTTATAGACATGGAGGTCGGCGTCTTGAAATTAGAAAATCTAAAAGTGTTTTGTTTAGTGGTGGATGAAGGAAGCATAAGCCAGGCAGCGAGGTTAAGTTTCTTATCTCAACCGGCGGTAACAAGACAGATTCACCAATTGGAAAATTTTTATAACACTTTGTTATTTGACCGTGAGGAAGGGAGGCTAAGGGTGACAGAAGCAGGAAAGTTGTTATACCCTTTTGCAAAAGCTATGGTGAATGACTTCAACCATTCAAAAGAAGTGATTCAGCAATCAGTGGGCGAGTACAATTTAAACCTCATAGTAGGTGCATCCCTGACTATCGGCGAGTATTTATTGCCAAGCTTGCTGGGGAGATTTAAAAAACAGCAGCCTGAAATAAAAGTGACATTAACGATAAAAAATACCCCTCGAGTTCTGGAGGATTTATCAAACGATGTCATTGATTTGGCCTTGGTGGAAGGACTCGTGGAAAACACCGATTTTATTGTAGAAAAATTCGCAGATGACGAATTGATATTGGTTTGTCCACCCGACCACACATGGAGAGACAGAAAAGAAATCCAGGTAGAGGAATTGGGAAATGAAAGGATGATCTGGCGTGAATCCATTTCAGGGACACGACTTATCGTAGAAAACATGTTAAGGGAGCATGGGATTTTAGAAAATATAGAAAACTACATGGAGATTGGAAGTACACAAGCGATAAAAAGTGCAGTCGAAGCTGGACTTGGAATCAGTATTCTGCCAAGATTGTCATTGGCCAGGGAATTGGATCAAGGTTTTTTGCGGGAAGTCGGTATTTCCGGTATAAATATAACAAGAGATCTATGGCTAGTCAGAAAAAACAAGCGTTTTAATAAAATAGGTGTGTCTAATTTTGTGAATTTTCTTCAATAGATAACTGAAGCATCAGTCTTTTTACGGTCGCATGCGTTCCTATTCACATGATGTGCAGCGTTTTTTAGGTTCTTGGTTAGTCAATCAGGATTAATGACGAGCCTTAGCATATCGTTTATGAATAAAGCGGAAGTGATTGGAACTGTTATCACTGCTGTTCATATCAGTCAGAAGGAGCAAACATATAAATTGGTTTTGTGAATACTATCCTATTTGCAGCTGGCTTACTTCTAATTTAAGGAATCTTGTTCTTAATCTTCGTTAAACCAGTTAAAGGGGTTCTCAGGTGGACTATTAGTGCAATAGTAAAAAAACTTCTCCAATATAAAATTTTTAGAGGTATTATTTTTAAATAAAAGCTTTTCTCATTCGAGAAGGGCATTATTTGTATTTGGATATTCAGCGTCCGCATCCTTTTAAGAAATGAATACAAAATTGGGCATTACATATTTTTCCCTATGAAAATCAAAGTTGATGTTCAAATTATACTGCAAACTAATTCCCTAATTTGATAATCATTCGTTAAATCCCTTGGCTTGACATAATCCCTACAAAGAGAATTATACCTAGATTGTTTACGATTACACTTTTTTTGAATTTCATACATTGAAGCCTCTTCTGCGATGTAGATGATAACTAAATTTCAGCACGGAATTTTTCTTATATTGGGAGTGGTTTAAGAAAAATGATATGAATCCGATGTTTGCAAAAAGCCTTGCACGTTAGCCTTGAACAGAAGGTAAGAGGCTTTTTGGTGCTATATTAAAGTTTTTTGGATGATTTGGACGAAAAAGGGATTCTGCTGACGTCTGGAATGAACTAAAATAAAGTGGGGGAAGAAAGATTAATATCATAAGGAAGAATACTGAAATATTATATTTTTCTTTTGATTCCACCAATTCATGAATGAAAAAAAATGTGAGTTAGGATATAATATAATTATTGTATTGGAGATTCATTCGGGAATTTCCTTTTTTTTATGGGCTTTATTAGTTTATCTCCCTGAAGAACAGGGAAATAAATTATAGCTGTATATGTTTTTGTAATAATAATTAAAGTGAAGTAGAGGGGATTGTTTTAATGGGGATGTTAGAAAAATTTATTAGTGAGACAAATGATGTGTTATGGTCATCCATTTTGATCATCATGTTGATTGGATTGGGCCTTTATTTTTCCGTACGTACGAAGTTTGTCCAATTCAGGATGGTTGGGGAAATGTTCAGACTTTTGGGGGAAGGAGCCACGGCGGAAAAAAAGGGTGTGACATCCTTTCAGGCATTTTGCATAAGCACGGCTTCCAGGGTAGGAACTGGTAACCTTGCAGGTGTTGCCATCGCAATCACGATGGGCGGCCCAGGAGCCGTTTTCTGGATGTGGTTAATAGCATTGATCGGGTCTGCTTCAGCTTTCATTGAAAGTACACTTGCTCAAATCTATAAGGTCAAGGATGGGGATGCATTCCGCGGAGGACCTGCGTA
The DNA here is from genome assembly GCF_056402395.1 of Peribacillus sp. P4_B1. Lineage (NCBI taxonomy): Bacteria > Bacillati > Bacillota > Bacilli > Caryophanales > Bacillaceae > Peribacillus > Peribacillus sp. P4_B1. The sequence continues at coordinate 54,963 of NZ_JBFUHM010000013.1, read as the reverse complement.
TTATATGGAAAAAGCTTTGAACGCCCGATGGATGGGTATCACGTTCGCTGTATTGATTTCGCTTACATTTGGACTTGCTTTCAACTCGGTTCAAGCCAATACGATTTCAAGTGCATTCAATGAATCGTTTGGAATCGAAAAGTGGGTTACGGGTCTCATTCTGGCTGTCGTCACAGCTGTCATCATTTTTGGCGGTATCAAAATGATTGCAAAGGTATCTGAAGTAATCGTCCCAATTATGGCAGGAGCCTATGTGATAGTGGCGTTGATTATCATCATCATGAATATTACCGAGTTACCGGGTGTTTTTGTTCTGATTTTTGAAAGTGCATTTAATGGAATAAAAGAAGTGGCTGGCGGTGTACTGGGAGCTGCCATGATGCAGGGAATCAAGCGTGGCCTATTTTCAAATGAAGCTGGGATGGGTAGTGCACCTAATGCTGGAGCGACGGCAGATGTAAGTCATCCCGTCAAACAAGGACTCATTCAGTCACTGGGTGTTTTTGTCGATACGCTCATCATTTGCAGTTCGACTGCCTTCATCATTTTGTTCTCAGGTCTTTATACATCGAAAGAAACGGATGGAATCGTCCTTACCCAAAATGCACTTGGGACGGCATTGGGGTCTTGGGCTGGTATTTTCCTTGCCATTATCGTCCTGTTATTCGCCTTCAGTTCCATTGTCGGCAACTATTATTATGGAGAGTCGAACATCGGCTTCATCAATGAAAATAAGGCTTGGTTAAACATCTATCGTATCGCAGTAGTAGGGATGGTGATATTCGGTTCGCTTGCCTCACTGAAATTTGTTTGGGGGCTAGCTGACTTGCTGATGGCACTCATGGCCATTATCAACCTGATCGCCATAGCATTACTTGGGAAGATCGCTTTTGCTGCACTGGCGGATTATCAAAAGCAAAAGAAAAGTGGAAAAAATCCTGTTTTCCATGTGAACAATATTAAAGGTTTGAAGAATGTGGAATGTTGGGGAGACCCATCCGATGATGTGGATGTGAATGTGTATAAGGAGAGCTAAGCTCTAATAAAAGCTTACAGGTAGAGCCCTTGAGAAGGGATTTTACTTGTAAGCTTTTTTTGTATGATCAAGTGATTGAAAATAAGGAAAGTCAGGCTTTTTCCTCTTTTTTCTATCATGATTGAATATTGTTTTGTTTTTTACACAAAATACCTTTGTCTTTAGTACTGCTATCAATCGATGGTTGGACAATTTGAAAACTAGGAGTGAAAACTATGGATAGCAAGCAATCAAAAAATGAATCTTCAGAAATTGCTGGAAGAATATATGATGTCAGTGATTATAAACGGGAAGATGCTGTATCTTCGGGATTGGCTACAACCCACGAACAAGTCTCGGATACTTATGCGGAAGGCGAGATAAAAGCAGTCATTGATGATGTAAATGGAAAGGATATTGAGATTAAAAAAGAAGGATCCGAGGAAGAAGGCAAATGAAGTGATTTTATTTTTTAGGAACAAGAATTATCGACTGAAATTTTAGAAAATATTGATTTAAACCCCTAGCTTTTTAAGCTAGGGGATATCTAATTAATAAATTCTTTCTCTCTCCATTTTTCGAAGTAACTCTTCCTTCGTTCTTGGGACAAGGTCCTTTTCTGCGGGTATCCTTGATTGAAGAAGGGCTTGAAACATTTCAAAAACCCACGGCTTTTCCAGATGTGCTCTCATTAGAATGTCTTCATCAAGAAAAACGGATACAGGGTCCCCTTGGTATATGACCTTCCCATCGTTCATGACAACGACTTCATCAGCCCATTGATAGGCCAAATTAACATCATGGGTTGATAGAATTATCGTTTTGTCAGGATGGTGAATACTGTCCAGCAGAGACATGATCTGTCGGGAGAAATAAGGATCCAATCCAGCGGTAGGCTCGTCCAAGAGCCAGACATCGGGTTCCATGGCTAGTACGCCTGCAATGGCGACACGTTTTTTTTGCCCTAAGCTCAAAAAATGGGTTGGTCTGTCCTTTAATTCCGTTACTTCCGTTTGAGCCATCGCCCATTGTACTTTCTCGCGGACTACGTTTCTTTCCCATCCTAAATTCATCGGTCCAAACGAAATATCCTGTTGCACATTAGCGGAAAAAAGCTGAGAATCAGGATCTTGAAAAACGATCCCGACTTGTTTTCTTAATGATAATAATGCTTTACGGTCATATTTAATTTTCTTGCCCTTATATCTGATGGTTCCTGATGTTGGTTGTAAAAGACCGTTTAAATGGAGGAACAGAGTCGATTTGCCGGCTCCATTATTGCCTAATAATGCAATCTTTTTACCTTGTTGAACCGTTAGTGAAAGATCTTTTATAGCGAACGTTCCATCTGGGAATTGATGGGTGAGGCCCTCTATATTAAAAATATGCTCTTCCATTTTTGAATTGCCTCCAATTTACATATATCCATAAATAAAGATTAAGCTTCCTAGTATGATAATGGCGATCAGCCAATTGCGGGAGGAATAGGTGTAAGTATCATCGATAAATGATAGGTTTTCCTGATATCCTCTTGCATTCATGGCCATCGTCAATTGCGCAGAGCGCTGGAATACTCCCAAAAATAATGATGAGATTAGTAACCCGAGAGAGCGAATGCCTTGCCTTATCGAGCCATATCCAAGTCGTGAAGCTTGTGATAGGTGAATGGCCAAAGCTGTATCTAAAAAAATAAAGATGAAGCGATAGGTCAATTCTATTAAATCGATCAATAAAGACGGCAATTTAAGTTTCCGCAGCACTGATAGAATGACGGTAATGGGTGTTGTTAAGGTTAAGAAATATAAACAGCTTATACTGGCAAATACGACAGTGATCAAATTGATCACTGTACCAATGCTGTCATCGCTGATGAATATTTGCCAGTTTCCGGCTTTCCAAGACCACCATATATTGGATATTGGAGTGGGTTTGCTTGTAAAAGAAAAAAGGATTGTAATTGTACCTGATAATATAAAGAACCCCGGTAGTAAGAGTAATTTCAGATAATAAGAAAGTGGGATTCTTGCCGCAAAAATGATTAAAGCACTCATCACCGTAAAAGTGATGAGCGAAACGGCCATATCCCTTACAGTTAAGGAAAAAAGCAAAAGGGAGAGTGCAAAAATCATTTTTTCCAACGGATGTTCATCCTTTAGCCCATTGAAATAGGCATATTTATCAATGAGTAACATGCTTGGATTCTTCGGGCATGGCTTGTTTGGCTTGCTTATTCCTTTGTCTCATTACGCCAATGAAATATCCAATGAAACCAGCTCCGATTGCAGCTTGCAGCGCAAATAATAAGCTTTCTGTTTCTGCACCTGGTGGCTCCCAAATACTGTTGAACCATGGCTTATATTCCGGATGGATATTTGTGATGGCTTCTTCAGCTTCGCCGTCGGCACCGCCAAATTCCGTTCCTTGTTGGGTGATTAACGGTATGGTAGCAAGAATGACAACCAGGAAAAGCAGCAGTAAACTTTTTTTCATATTAACGGGCCTCCTTAGATAAAACTCGCAGCAATTTCAATTCGCCTAGATTGTATTTTTTTAAGAAATTCATCACAACGACTGTCAATAATCCCTCGCTGATTGCCAAGGGAATTTGGGTCAGGGCAAAAATCCCTGCAAACTTAGTGAATGAGGCCATGAATCCCCCTACCTCGGATGGAAAAGCAAGAGCAAGTTGAACGGAAGTTACCACATAGGTTCCTAAATCTCCAAAAGCAGCTGCCAAGAAAACGGCAAGAGAAAAAGACCACCCCAATTTAGTTGCGCCCTTGAAGACAAAGTAAGAAATGAACGGTCCGCATACTGCCATGGAAAATGCATTGGCCCCTAATGTCGTCAACCCTCCGTGAGCCAGTAATACAGCTTGAAATAACAGTACGATGGAACCCACGACACTCATGGCCAATGGTCCGAATAATATGGAACCCAAACCAACTCCTGTAGGGTGTGAAGAACTTCCCGTAACGGAAGGAATCTTCAGGGCCGATAATATGAATACAAATGCTCCCGATAGGCCGAGTATCATTTTTGTTTCTGGGTTTTCCTTTACTTTGGACCTAATCGACCGGTAACCCAAGATTAAAAATGGAAGGATAATGGCCCACCAGAATATGGCCCATTCAATCGGTAAAAATCCCTCCATAATATGCATGGCCATAGCACGTTTTGGTACAAGAAGCAATAAAATGACAAAATAAAGAATTTTCCAATTGTCTTTTTTCATTCTTTCTCCTTTCAACACTTTTAATTTTTTCTAATCAAGGCTTTTAGAAGAAAAGCGGCGCCCAACATAAAAAGCACTTCTCTAAAAAAGAAAGAAGTGCGTAATGAACAGGAATTCCATAGCATAAACCAACCACGGGCTATTCTGCCTGATCCGCACACCCATCCTCGTAGGCTGAAACAGTTTCACGCTTCATGGCAGGTCTCCTGGCTTTGGTTCATCATCCCATTACATCCTTCCCATCTCATTTGACAGTGGATTAACCTTAAGGCAATAGGACTTCCCTTTACAGTGGCGGGACCGCTCCGGATTTTCACCGGCTTCCCTTTTAAGCTGAATTTCCGAGAAAATTCAACACCATAAAACTTATGTAATTATTTTGAAAAATCTCGTATAGTTTATCATAAAGAAATAATTCCAGCTACACTCTCTTTTTTTTTTTTAGGCTAATAACGCAGAGAAGCGAGGCATGGAGCTGGATTTACCCTATTAAACTTTTCTAAACAGTCGGAATAAACTTTGAATTTTGCTAAAGTTGTTATATGATAGATAAAGTTAGCTAGAAATGTATAATAAAACCAAATATTTCATTTTAAAAGTGCTCTTGTGTGAATTATCAAGGGATAATAGGGAAATCGGTGAAAATCCGATGCAGCCCCCGCTACTGTAAACGCTGATGAAATTGTCGATGACCACTGGCTTAATGCCGGGAAGGGACAAAGTAAAATGAAGCGTAAGCCAGGAAACCTGCTTTTGAAATTGTATGATACTTTTCGGAGGGAAAGGTAGAAGGACTATGACGATTTTGGGAGATTCAGCATATTTGCCGAAGGCTCCTCATTCATATAGTTTTTTTAAAACCTTAACTCTTATGTTAAGGTTTTTTATTTTGCCTTTTCCCTGAACTCAGGAGGAAGAAGATGACTACTTGGAACTTGCAGGGTACTAATACGCATCTGTTGATTTGCAATGGAAGCAGTTGCATGAAAAAAGGCGGGGAAGAAGTAACCCAAGCGATTCGCGATGAAATTACTTCAAAGGGACTGGATATGAAAGTTCATACAACCAGGACACGCTGTAACGGAAGATGTAAGGACGCCTGCGTTGTAATTGAGTATCCCCAAGGGAGATGGTATCGGGTGGATACCCCAGATTACGGTCGGAAGATTGTAAGTAATATCGATGATGGGGAGTTTGTGCCACAGATGATCTACCAATTCAGTGATGGGGAAATGATCCCTAATCCAGATTTTCCTGCTCATACGGGTATTTCAAAGAACAAATCGTAAAAGGAGATGTCTTAATGAGTACTAACGGTAAATTATTCGTCGTGGGCTTTGGGCCAGGGAATTTTGAACACATTACCAAACGTGCTGTCGAAGCCCTTCAAGAAAGTGACTACATCATTGGTTATAAGACTTATGTTGAACTCATTCAGGGACTGCTTACAGATCAAACGATTATTAGTACGGGAATGACTGAAGAAGTATCACGTGCTCAGGAAGCAGTGAAACAAGCGGAGCTGGGAAAGAAAGTGGCTGTAATTTCTAGTGGTGATGCCGGAGTGTACGGGATGGCAGGGCTGGTTTATGAAGTATTGATTGAAAAAGGGTGGAAAGAAGATACTGGAGTGGGCATTGAAGTCATCCCTGGTATTTCTGCAATCAACTCTTGTGCGTCTTTACTTGGGGCACCTGTCATGCACGATTCGTGTACCATCAGCCTCAGTGATCATTTAACGCCTTGGGAACTTATCGCTAAAAGGGTGGAAGCTGCTGCAATGGCTGACTTTGTCATTGCCCTTTATAACCCGCGTAGCGGAAGGCGGACTAGGCAAATTGTAGAAACACAAAAAATTCTCCTTCGCTACCGTTCACCGGATACACCTGTCGGGTTGGTGAAAAGTGCTTATCGCGATCGGCAGGATATTGTCATAACCAATTTGAAAGATATGTTGAATCACGATATTGGAATGTTGACCACCGTCATTATTGGTAATTCATCTACCTTTTTATATGATGACAAAATCATCACACCAAGAGGTTATCAGAGGAAATATACATTGAATTCGGAAAAGCAAACATTGAAGCCGCATCAGCGTCTGCAAAAAGAAGCAGAACCGTGGGCATTAGATCAAGAAGCCGATTCCATGCAAGAAGCCTACGCTGAGCCTGATGGAGGGGTTGGACTACTTACAAAAGCACCAGAAAAGAAGGCGACTTCTTTTGAAATGGCGATGGAAGCCCTGTCTATAGTTAAGGGCCAAACCGTTCAGCAACCCATTAAGCCGTTTGTTCAGCAAAAAATGGAGTCGGTATTCGAACTTGCGGTCAGTCCAGGTGTGGCGAATAAACAATTCACTCCCAAACAAATGATGACACTTGCGGAAGTTGTCGGGGAAAAGGGATCGATGGAATACACGCCAAACCATAAGATCGTTTTAAAGATTCCGACAACGGATCCGGAAGTCATTACGGGGAAATTGCAATCAGCAAACTTTCTGTTATCGCCGATTGGAGATGTACTGACATTAAAAGCCTGTGATTTCTGTGATGGGGAAAAAGCGGAATCCATTCCTTTTGCGGATGAAATACACCGGGTGCTCGGCGGAATGAAAATGCCTAAGGAACTGAACATCGGTTTTAATGGGTGTGGAATGGCTTGTTATAGTGCTGTGATGGATGATATCGGGATTGTCTTCCGAAAAGGGAAGTTCGACTTATTTCTTGGAGCTAAACCGGTTGGAAGAACAGCCCATCCAGGTCAGCTGGTTGCTGAAGGCATTGAACCGGAACAGCTTGTTGAACTGATTACGGACATTGTCGGGGAGTATACGCAAAATGCCCATCCAAATGAGCKGCTTTTTAAATACTTCAAACGTGCAAAAAAGATACAGAGTTTTTCTTATCAGGACATTGCTCCCAAAATAAACATAGAGCCTGCGCCTTGTGAAGACTAATCAAGAGGGGGAAAGTAAATGAAAGCAGTTTTGTTCGTAGGACATGGAAGCCGCTTGGCTTCAGGAAACGAAGAAGTCCTTCATTTTATTAAAAATATGATTCCGGCAATGGATGACGGCTTTTTGGTAGAAACGTGCTTCTTGGAGTTTGCGGCACCGAATATATCTAAAGGCATTGATAATTGTGTAAAACGAGGAGCTACGGAAGTTATCGTCATACCAATCATTCTGTTGCATGCAGGACATTCGAAATTACATATCCCGGCTGAAATAGAGGATGGGAAAACCAAGTATCCAGAAGTGAAATTCACATATGGTCAAACGATCGGGGTCCACCATGATGTATTGACGATCCTGACAGATCGTCTTGAGGAAGTTGGTTTCGATACATCCTCAAAACAGCCTGAGACAGCAATTTTGCTAATCGGCCGAGGCGGCAGTGACGCTGATGCAAATAGTGATATATATAAAATTTCACGATTATTATGGGAAAAATTAAACGTGAAATGGGTCGAAAGTGCCTTCATGGGTGTAACGGACCCGCACGTGGATGAAGCCATTGATCGATGCATCCGCTTAGGGGCAAAAAAAATAGTGATGCTGCCATATTTCCTTTTCACGGGTGTGTTAATGGAAAGAATGGAAGATATGCTGAAAGGCTATCAAGAGCAATATCGTGATCGAGAATTTATTTTGGCGAAGTATTTTGGGTATCATCCAACCTTACAGAACATTTTGCAAGAACGTGTAATTGAAGCTAGCGAAGGCAGATCAAGTGGGGCGCGTGATCTGGAAAACTATCGTAAACATGTCGAGGAACATGGACATGCCCACCATCACCACCATCATGACCATGATCACGACCACGATCACGACCATGATCACGATCACGATGAGCAAGTAGTGGGGACATCAAAATGATTTTGTTCTTGGCAGGTACAAGTGATGCAAGGGAATTAGCGATTGAGATGAAGCAGGTGGGATTCGAGGTTTTGGCAACTGTTGTAACCGCGTCGGCGGCGAAGAGTTTGCAAGATGAAGGGATATCCACCCGTATTGGCCGATTAACTGCAGAGGATATGACATCCTTAATCTCTGAAAAAGGTTTTCAGGCTGTAGTTGATGCAAGTCACCCATTTGCCGAAGAAGCATCCAAAAACGCCCTTAACGGAGCAAAGGCAGCAAATGTTCCATATATTCGTTATGAGCGTGAAAGTCAACGGTTTCAGAATGATAAATTGATAGTTGTCCGTGATTATGAGGAAGCTGCCAAGCTTGCCGCTGCCAAAAGGGGAGTCATCATGCTTACGACCGGAAGTAAAACCCTAGCTGTATTCGCAAAAGAATTGCTAGGTCTCGAGAATACCAGAGTCATAGCAAGAATGCTGCCACGCATGGACAATATGGAAAAATGTGCACAGCTGGGCATTGAACAAAAGAATATCGTTGCGATTCAAGGTCCATTTTCCAAAGAATTAAATAAAGCTCTATATGAACAGTATGGCGTCACATTGATGATAACGAAAGAAAGTGGCAAGGTCGGTGCGGTTGATGAGAAATTGGAAGCCGCCTTGGAATGTGGAATAGAGACGATTATGATATCCCGGCCAAATGTCGACTATCAAAATGTCCATTCCAGTTTTGATCATGTCATTGCCGAATTGAATAAACAGCTAACTCAAAAATAGGAGGAATGCAAGATGGACTTTAAAACGGATTTTAAACCACTAACGGTAGACCCGGACAAAATATATGATTATAGCTTTGCAATGATAGCTGAAGAAATGGGGAATCATGATTTTTCCGAAGATGAATGGAAGATTGTCCGCAGGGTCATTCATGCTTCAGCGGATTTTGAATTGGGAAGAAGTGTCATCATCCATCCAAATGCCATTCAAGCTGGTGTGGAAGCCATTCGCAAAGGCAGGCATGTCATTGCCGATGTGCAAATGATCGAGAGCGGTACAGGCAAAAAACGTTTTCAAAAACATGGCGGGGACGTTCATTGCTATATTTCAGATCCGGATGTGATGGTCGAAGCGAAACGTTTGAATACGACACGGGCAATCATTTCGATGCAAAAAGCCGTAAAGGAAAATGAAGGGGGCATTTACGCCATCGGCAATGCACCTACCGCTTTACTTGAGCTCATCCGACTTATTAAAGAAGGGATAGCAAAACCGGACTTAATCATTGGAATGCCTGTTGGGTTTGTTTCTGCAGCAGAATCGAAAGAGGAACTCGCTAAGATCACAGAAGTGCCATTCATTACGAATATTGGCCGAAAAGGTGGAAGTACTGTCACAGTTGCCGCATTGAACGCGATTTCCCTTTTAGCTGATAGTTAAAAAATGGAAAAGAAAGTGAAGAAAGACCCCTCACAAATGCGTCATGGATATACGACTGGAGCATGTTCGACAGCCGTGACCAAAGCGGCATTGACCGCCTTGATCACGGGGGATGCGCTGGAGGAAGCAACGATTTCCTTGCCTATCGGCCGAGATGCCACTTTCACTATTGAGAAATATGATATATCGGATAATGCGGTTAGTGCAGAAACGATAAAAGATGCCGGAGATGATCCCGATGCCACCCATCTGGCACATATCATTTCTACTGTCAGCTGGTCGGATGTCCCTGGGATTATCTTGGATGGAGGGATTGGTGTGGGTCGTGTGACCAAACCCGGGCTTCCGGTTCCTGTAGGAGAAGCTGCCATTAATCCTGTACCGCGCAAAATGATTTTAACCACTGTGCAACAAACATTGGAAGAATTTAAGATCAATAGAGGAGTGAAAGTCGTCATCTCCGTGCCCGCAGGTGAAGAAATAGCGAAAAAAACATTAAATGGCCGCTTGGGGATTGTGGGAGGCATTTCCATTTTGGGAACAAGGGGCACCGTCGTCCCTTTTTCCAGTTCGGCCTACATGGCAAGTATCGTCCAGGCTATAAGTGTCGCCAAAGCGAGTGGTTGTGAGCATCTTGTCTTAACGACTGGCGGGCGAAGTGAAAAGTATGCAATGGGCCTTCTTCAGGATTTACCGGAGGAAGCCTTTATTGAAATGGGTGACTTTGTGGGCTTCTCACTTAAGCAATGTAAGAGGCAGGGAATAAAAAAGGTATCACTGGTCGGCATGATGGGGAAATTTTCTAAAGTTGCCCAAGGTGTGATGATGGTGCATTCAAAGAGTGCCCCGGTCGACTTCGGTTTTCTATCGGAAATAGCCCATAGCGTTGGAGCAGGAGATGATCTTGTTCTTGAAATCAAGAATGCAAACACAGCATCACAAGTTGGGGACATGATGTCGGCGATCAATAATTTTGATTTTTTTAATAAACTATGTGAATCCTGCTGTCACTCTGCCATAAAGCAAGTGAAGGGTGGCATTGAAATGGAAACGGCGATTTATTCGTTGAAAGGACAATTACTGGGAAGGGCTGTTGGAATTGAGTCAATCGATGAAATTAATCGGGATAGGGGATAACGGTCAGGAAAGCTTACTGCCGCAATATGCCCAATGGATTGAAGAAAGTGAAGTGCTGGTCGGAGGCGAGCGGGTCTTATCCTTCTTTCCGAACTATTCTGGCCAGAAGATTGTCATAAAGAGCGGTTTGAAGAAATTAGTGGAACAACTGCAGGATGAAACTCGTCCAACTGTTGTCTTAGCTTCCGGTGACCCATTGTTTTACGGAATGGGAGGCTATCTTTCCAGCAAAATCAACATGGAAGTTTACCCATATTTCAGTTCCATTCAGCTTGCTTTTGCAAAAATGGGTGAAAGCTGGCAAGATGCTTTCCTAGTTAGTATTCATGGCCGCAGTATGAAAGGGCTGGCCCAAAGGATTGATGGGAAAGCAAAAGTTGCCTTGCTTACTGACATCGAAAATAGTCCAAACCAACTGGCTAAATATCTCCTTTCATACGGAATGACAGAATATCGGGCATTCGTTGCTGAAAATCTTCAAGGAGAAACTGAAGACTCTGGCTGGTATGAACTTGATGAAATGATGGAGCGGGAATTCTCCCCGTTGAATGTTGTCATTTTAAAAAGAAAATCAGAAGGTCCAAGCTGGTCTTTAGGGATAGATGATGAAGAATTTTTGCAACGGAAGCCGGATAAAGGACTCATAACCAAAAAGGAAATTCGAGTATTGAGCCTGCATGCGTTGAAACTCGAAAAAAATAGCATAGTTTGGGATGTCGGGACGTGTACGGGATCAATGGCAATTGAAGCGGCTAAGCTTGCATCAGAAGGCCAAATCTTCGCAATTGAAAAAAATGAGCCTGATTTAGAAAACTGTTATCAAAACCAACGAAAATTCCGTACCGATATAACAGCTATTCATGGAAAAGCTCCGCAAGGCCTGGAAACTTTTCCAGACCCTGATGCGATTTTTATTGGCGGGACAGGCGGCGAAATGGTAGATCTAATCAATACTTGCTGCAAACGGCTGAAAGAAGGCGGCAGGATCGTTCTAAATGCTGCAACGATCGAGAATCTTTACCGGGCTAATGAGGCATTTGGGGAAGCTGGTTTTCACACTTCCATCATGCATGCGCAAATTTCCCGAAGTAAGCCAATATTGGGAATGAACAGATTCGTCCCGCTTAATCCGGTTTATATCATTACTGCACAACGAAAGGAAGACATGAATGAGTAATCTTGGTACATTATATGGCCTAGGCGTGGGCCCGGGCGATCCAGAGCTTATTACAGTAAAGGCATTTCGCGTGATTCAGGAGTCTCCTGTCATTGCATATCCCAAAAAAAGAAAAGGGAGTAAAAGCTACGCCCATCGCATCGTTGAAGTTTACATTCGTCCTGAAGAGAAGGAAATGCTGGGCCTAGTTTTTCCGATGACGAAAGATCAAGCAATTTTGGATCGGGAATGGAACGGAACGGTTGAAAAGGTTTGGCAAAAATTATACGAGGGAAAAGATGTTGCTTTCGTTACGGAAGGTGATCCCCTTTTATATAGTACGTTCATACATATGATGAAATTGATGCRGGAGTTACATCCTGAAGTCGAAATTAAGACAGTCCCGGGCATTTCTTCGTTTAATGGATCAGCGTCAAGGTTAGGTATCGCTTTGGCGGATGGTGATGATCATGTGGCGATTGTTCCGGCAAGGGATGATTATGAAGCGATGAGGAAGGCGATTGAAGATCATGATGCTGTGGTGTTCATCAAAGTGGCAAAAGTCATCGATTTAATGATTACTGTTTTAAAAGATTTAAACTTGCTTGAAAAGGCGTCGGTCGTAACAAAAGTCACATCCGATGAAGAAGTGATTTGGAAAGTGAGTGAATTGGAAGGACTTGAACTAGAATACTTAACATTGATGGTGGTGAGAAAATGAAGATATATATTGTAGGTGCTGGCCCAGGAGATCCGGATTTGATTACTGTAAAAGGATTGAACATTCTCCAAACTGCTGATGTGATTTTATATACGGATTCATTAGTGAATGAGGAATTAATTGCTAAGGCAAAACCGGATGCTGAAGTGCTAAAAACGGCTGGAATGCATTTGGAAGAAATTGTTGGCATTATGGTTGATCGTGTTAAAGAGGGAAAGATGGTTGCCAGAATCCATACAGGGGATCCTGCTATGTATGGGGCGATCATGGAACAAATTGTCCTATTGAAGAAAGAGGATATTGGTTATGAGGTGATTCCTGGCGTAAGTTCAGTATTCGCCTCGGCAGCGGCAATAGGAGCAGAGCTGACTATCCCGGATTTAACCCAGACACTCATTTTGACGAGGGCTGAAGGACGTACTCCTGTTCCTGAATTTGAGAAGTTACGTGATTTGGCAAGTCATCACTGTACGATTGCCCTCTTCTTGAGTGCGACCTTGACTAAAAAAATCGTTAAAGAACTCAAGGAAGCCGGTTGGAAGGATGATACGCCGGTCGCAGTCATTCAACGGGCAACATGGCCGGACCAAAAAATAGTCCGTACCACGTTAGTTAATTTAGATGATGATATGCGTAAAAATGGTATCCGCAAGCATGCAATGATTTTGGCTGGATGGGCGTTAGACCCTACTATCCATGATAAAGATGAATACCGTTCAAAACTATATGATGCGAGTTTTACCCACGGTTTCAGAAAAGGTGTTAAGCCATGATCATTGAATTGAAGGAAGAGGAACTTGCTCCCATTAAACAGTCTCATGCTTATGCGATCGTGGCAATTACAAAGCATGGTGTCGAGCTGGCACGAAAATTACATACCGTTTTTTCGAATTCCGATCTATATTACATGAGCAAGTTTGAAAAAGGGGACGAAGAGCATAAACAGATCCAGCTTTTTTCGGGAAGCGTCCGTATGCTTTTACCAGCTTTATTCAAGGAATATAAAGGAATCATATTAATTATTTCACTCGGGGCAGTCGTCCGTATGATTGCTCCCATTTTGAAGGATAAGAAAACGGATCCAGGTGTGGTTGTCATTGATGACAAAGGGGAAAATGTTATAAGTGTATTGTCAGGGCATCTTGGCGGAGCAAATGAACTGACTAAGGAAGTTGCTGCTGCCCTTGACGCGAAAGCTATAATCACTACGGCTTCGGATGTACAGAAAACGATTCCTGTCGACTTATTTGGCCAGCGCTTTGGCTGGATTTGGGATTCAGCAGAAAAATTGACGCCAGTAAGTGCGTCCGTTGTAAATGAAGAGCATGTTGCCGTTGTACAGGAGTCAGGTGAACGGAACTGGTGGTCGTATGAAACGCCATTACCTGAACGCATAATCATATACCCTTCAATTGAAGAAGCGCTTCAAGCGAAGCCACAAGCAGCTCTGGTCGTCACTCACCGCATGCTTAGCCAGTCGGAAAAGAGGATCCTGGAAAATGGGATCGTTTATCGTCCTCAAGTAATTGTTCTTGGTATCGGGTGCAATAGGGGAACATCGGCTGCTGAAATTGAGCAAGTGATTACAGAAACGCTAGAGGAATTATCGTTTTCCTTAAAAAGCGTGAAAGCGATTTGTACAATTTCCTTAAAGAAAGACGAAATTGGCTTGATTGAAGTAGTTAAGAAATATGGCTGGGAATTTGTATATTATGAACCGGAAGAGCTTAATCAAGCTCAAATCGAAGCGCCATCCGATACAGTTTTTAAATATACAGGTGCATACGGTGTGAGTGAACCGGCTGTCAGGATTTATACTAAAGCTGAACAATTGGAGCTGGTTAAGAAAAAATCGGGGAATGTAACCATATCAGTTGGGATCATTCCTTTTTAAGGAGGGAATATAAATGAACGATAGAAGATTGGTGATTGCAGGTACCGGAAGCGGTGTCGGGAAAACGACATTGACCATCGGAATCATGGCAGCCCTCCAGAAGAAAGGCTATACCGTTCAAGGGTTCAAATGTGGTCCTGACTATATTGATCCAACCTATCATACCGCAGTTACAGGACGAATTTCACGCAATCTTGACAGTTGGATGTTTGAACACGATACCGTCCGAGAAATTCTTAACAAAGCAAGTAACGGAGCTGATATCTCGATCATCGAAGGAGTCATGGGCTTTTTCGATGGCAAAAGTCCTTTAGCCAATACAGGATCGACGGCTGAAATCAGCATGATCACCCAAAGCCCTGTCTTGTTGATAGTCAACTGTGCCAGCATGGCGCGAAGTGCCGCAGCCATTGTAAAAGGGTTTCAGGACTTTTCAACCGGTCCGAACATCATTGGGGTAATTGCCAATCAAGTGGGAAGTGTAGGGCATTACCAAATTGTCAAAGCGGCCATCGAGCAAGAATGCGATGTTCCGGTGCTGGGATATATGAAGCGGGAATTGGATATTGATATTCCTAGCCGTCATTTGGGCTTAATTCCTGCTATTGAGCGCGGGGAACTTGACCCGTTTTTCGATAAGCTTGCACACTTAGTCATGGAAACGATTGATATCGATCAGTTGTACCGTTTGTCCATGACTAGCGCCGTTTCCAGTGGGAATTCAAATATATTTCAGCACCAAAATAAAAAAGGCGTGTGCATTGCCGTCGCAAAAGATGCGGCCTTTAATTTTTATTATCAGGAAAACCTTGAGTTGCTTGAAGCGAATGGGGCAAACATCAAGTATTTTTCTCCATTAAAAGGGGAAGAAGTTCCATTGGATGCTGATGGTTTATACCTTGGAGGCGGTTTTCCAGAGGAATTTGCAGCCGAACTTTCTGGTCATTTGGGTACTATTAAATCCATCCGAAGCTCTATTGAAAAGGGGTTGCCGACTCTAGCGGAATGTGGTGGTTTCATGTTTTTGAGCAAATCAATTGAAACAACTTCCGGAGAAACGCACCAGATGGCAGGGATAATACCAGGCAGGATTAAGATGCAGAAAAAACTTGCAGCACTTGGATATCGTGAAATTACAGGAACACAAAGCAATTTTTTGATCAATGAAATTGAGCAGGCAAAGGGTCATGAGTTCCACTATTCGACATTTGAAGCAGATGGTGATCTTACACATGCTTATGAAGCCAAAGGCAGATTCGGTTCGAAACAAGAAGGGTGTGTATTAGGTAACCTTGTTGCCGGGTATACCCACTTTCATTTTGCTTCCAATCCAAAACTTGCAAAGAACTGGATCGATGCTTGCTTAAAACAAAAAAACAGATCTACCCAGGAAACTATCATCAAGTAAAAGGTATTTTTTGAAGATTAAGAGGAGGCACGAGCATGAAACCGGGAAAAGTACATCTGGTCGGTGCGGGTCCCGGAGATCCGAAACTGATTACGGTATATGGACTGGAATGTATCCAAAAGGCGGATGTCATCGCATATGACAGGCTTGTCAATCCAGAACTATTAACCTATGCAAAAGAAAATGCAGAACTGGTGTATTGCGGGAAATCACCAGGGAAACATCATCTCATTCAAAATGAAATTCATGAACTTCTTGTGGAAAAAGCCTTACAGGGGAAAAATGTCACCCGGCTAAAGGGCGGAGATCCATTTGTCTTCGGTCGGGGCGGTGAGGAAGCTGAGATACTGGCTGCTAACGGAATTGAATATGATATAGTCCCGGGAATCACAGCGGGTATCGCGGCTCCGGCTTATGCGGGCATCCCGGTTACCCACCGTGAACATGCATCAAGTTATGCGATTGTGACAGGACATGGCCGTGATTACAAGGGACAGGATAACCTGAATTGGCAGGCATTGGCTCAAGGCATCGATACCATCGCTTTTTATATGGGGATAGGTAATATGCCGTTTATATGTGAAAAATTGATGGAGCATGGCAGGGACGGTAAAACGCCAGTGGCTGTCATTGAATGGGGCACGACAGATAAACAAAGGACGATCACCGGTACGTTGAGTTCGATTCCTTCGCTTGCTATAAAAGAAAAAATTCAAAATCCGTCAATCTTCCTAGTAGGCGATGTCGTCCAATTAAGAGAAAAAATCCAATGGTTTGAAAGAGTGATTGAATCAGAATCCATTATAGAAGGGAATGAGTCGGAATGTCCATCATTCAGGAATTGAAGGAACGCAGGGCAATAAGGAACTACGAAGATAAAGAAGTGGAAGATGAAAAAATCAGGATGTTATTGGAAGCGGCTACCTATGCCCCTAACGACCGATTACGTGAACCTTGGGGCTTTTATGTAATCAAGGGTGAAGCGAAGCACCGTTATGAAAGATTGGCAGAAAAGTATTTACATGAACGCTTCCCGACCAAACCAAAATTGATTGACAGTTCACTGGAAGTTGTTAAGACTACACCGCTCATCATTGTCGTGACTTCTGATATTTTGCCGGATGATCCAGATTCATCCGAAGATAATGTATTTGCCTCTTGTTGTGCCGTCCATTCGATGTGGCTTGCCGCAAAAGAACTGGGTCTTGGGTTCGTTTGGCGTACTAGAGGAGTGGGTCTTGTCAGGGATGAACGACTTCACGGGTTTATCGGTTCACCGGAAAACAAAAAAGTGATCGGCACCATTTTTGTCGGATATCCAAAAGGTGATCAACCAATTCCTGCTACTCAAAGGACTTCATACATAGAAAAAACAGTTTGGTTATGAAGGTAGGTGAGCGAGTGGCACGCAGAGGATTAATGCTTATTTATACGGGAAATGGGAAAGGGAAGACGACTGCCTCATTAGGGGTGACTTTACGGGCAATCGGCAGAGGAATGAATGTCAAATTCCTTCAGTTCATAAAATCTCCAGAACGTACATATGGAGAAGCGTTGGCTTTAAAAAAACTAGGCGTTGAAATGGAACAGCTTGGTATTGGTTTTACCTGGACCAAAACACCAGATGAGCATCGAAGCGCATTATCGTTAGCTTGGGAAAAGGCGAAACAGGCCCTTAGTGATCCTGACATTGATTTACTCGTTTTGGATGAGTTGAACAATGCGTTAGCCATATCCAAATTCCCTATTGAAGATGTCTTGCCATTGGCTGAAATCATCGAGGCGATTCGTAATCGTCCCGCTCATATGCATATAGTCATTACCGGTAGGGATGCAAAGCCAGAGCTTATGGAAATGGCGGATTTGGTTTCATCCATTGAGGCGACCAAGCATTATTATGACGAGGGTATCGGAGCTGTCAAAGGATTAGAGTTTTAGGGGGTGAGCGGAATGAAGGCACGGTCCATCATGATACAAGGGACGTCATCTGATGTAGGGAAAAGTTTGATTTGCACGGCATTTTGCAGGGTATTTTCCAATAAAGGATTACGTGTCGTCCCATTCAAATCACAAAACATGGCATTGAATTCTTATGTAACCTTGGATGGCGGTGAAATCGGACGGGCGCAGGGAGTACAGGCGGAGGCAGCACGAATCACGGCAACAACTGATATGAATCCGATATTACTGAAGCCGAAGAAGGATATGGTTTCGGAAGTCATCGTGCACGGAAAGCATTTTCTTGATATGAATGCAAAAAGCTATCGGAATCAGTTTGTCCAAGAAGCCATGCCCATCATCCGTAAATCGGTGGAAAAACTTCAAGATGAATATGACATCATCGTACTGGAAGGCGCAGGAAGTCCAGCTGAAATTAACCTTAAGGACCGGGATATTGCGAATATGCGAATGGCCAAACTCGCGGATGCGGCTGTCATTTTAGTGGCAGATATTGACCGTGGTGGCGTATTTGCTTCCATCATCGGGACACTTGCCTTATTGGACAAAGATGAACGCGATTGTGTAAAGGGGATCATCATCAATAAATTTCGTGGCATGCGTGAACTGTTGGACGATGGCATTGATTGGGTGGAAAAGGAAACCGGGATTCCGGTTCTCGGAGTGCTTCCCTATTTAGACGTAAATATCGAAGCGGAAGATTCACTGGCACTCTCTTCTTTACGTTTTAAAAAGCCTAAAAAGGCTGAGTTTCCGATCGATGTTGCCGTCTTGAGATTTCCGCGGATCTCCAATTTTACAGATGTGGATCCTTTTTTTGATGAACCCGGAGTGGGTGTCAGGCTAGTAGGAAGTGTCCATGAGTTAGGAAATCCCGACCTTCTTATTTTGCCGGGTACGAAAAACACGATGGAAGATTTAGAGTGGATGAAAAGTGTAGGCTTGGATGAGGCCATCAATGAACTGCGCGAACAAGGAACGGTGATCTTTGGTATATGCGGCGGTTTTCAAATGCTAGGGACTAAACTTTTCGATCCTGATGCAGTAGAAGGTAACGGTGAGAATGCAGAAGGGCTTTCGCTTCTTCCAGTGGAAACCGTATTTCAAGCAGAAAAGAAAACGGTACAAATGGAAGGTGTCCTTTCTGATGGGATGATAATGGAAGGTGAAATGAATCTTAACGGTTTCGAAATACATTTAGGCAGAACGACATTGAAGCCACAAGTAAGACCTTTTCTTTTATTGAAGGATGGAAGAGAAGATGGAGCCATTTCCACTGACAATAAGGTAATGGGAACATATCTTCATGGGATTTTCCATAATCGCTTGTTCACTAGATTACTAGTTAACCAAATTCGACGGAACAAGGGGTTGGAGGAAGTGAAGGAAAACGTTCGAAGCGACTCAGAGCGAAGGGAAGAAGCATATAATCTTTTGGCTTCCCATTTAGAAGAAAACATTGATATGGAAACCATCTATCAATGGCTGCAGCTTGAAACCACGGAAAGCTGAAAAATGGTCTCGGCAAAATCATTTTATCCTGTTGATCAAAGCCTTTTAACCTATATGAAATGGACTGGAAACACATTGGTATAAGGGTAAACTTCCTTTTAATTAGCCATATTAAGTGACAGACGTATATAAGATATGTTATGTTGTCTTCTCTACATACTTTAAGAATATAAAAGGATGAGGTGTTCATATGAATAAAACAGAATTAGTGAGTAGTGTGGCAGCACAAGCTGAACTAACAAAAGACGACGCAAAAAAAGTAGTGGATGCATTGTTTGAAACAATCACGACTACACTTGCTAAAGAAGAAAAGATCCAACTAGTTGGTTTTGGTACATTTGAAGTGCGCGACCGTGCAGCTCGTACAGGAAGAAACCCACAAACAGGTGAAGAAATACAAATTGCAGCTAGCAAAGTACCCGCTTTTAAAGCAGGTAAGGAATTAAAAGAAGCTGTAAAATAAAAAAATGAACAAAGAAAAACCTGGCGATCAATATTCGCCAGGTTTTTTGTTTACTGCCTGATTTTCATTCCAAATAGGGTTGGTGACAAGATATGGATTATAGGATGTATAAAAGCACTTGATTTAACGTATTAGTTGGCATAAATCCATCGTGTTGAAAATGTGGTGATTTTGGATGATGATGGCTATTTAATCTTTCTTTATCAATTGACCAAAGAAAGAAAATAAGCTCAATCCATGAAAAAAAGGAAGACAGTCATGGAATGTAACACAAATGAAAAGAATTTATAGTACTTATTAATAAGGTTTAAACTGAGGCTATGTTAGGCTAAATGAATAACAAGCTTTAAAACCAAAATAAAAGAGGTGATAAATATGTTGAAGAAGATAATGAAAAAAATCAAACAACTTTCCCAAGGCAGCAGTGAGCGAAGGAATGGTCATTATCGCCGAGGCAGCAGTAGTAGCAGCAGAGGATATAAACGATCCCCCATGAGTGGAAGTGACCGCTACAAGAGAAAAGGGCGGGGCAGTAGCAGCTAATTCAATTCCTTTGACTCTAATGCTGCATGCAGGTCCATTGAGATTTCTTGGATATCAGAATAAGGTTCTTGGATGCTTAATAACCTTTTGAGTATGTGCACGGTATCTTTTTCCAACGAAAGCTCTTCTGTCCAAGGGAGAGCCATTTTATTTTTGGAAGTGTATGTCGTATAAAGTACATATAAGAGTATTTCTCCCAAGTCGTAAAAATCCTGCCTTTTCAGCTGCAAAATGGCTTCTTTTGCGAGATCGGCCGAAACGGCACGTTTAGACAAACCAAAGTCTATCAAAATGGGCTGATTGTCTTTAAGTAAGATATTTGGTATACGTAAATCTTGATGGAAAATATAATGGCTGTGCAGATAAGATACTAATTCGACCAACTCACCAAGAAATAGTAGAGACTCTTTCTCATTGAACGTTATATGATTCAAAAAAATATGGTCTTCCAAATTATCCCCTTCAATGAAATCCATCACAAAATAATAATTTCCGTCTTGTGAAAATTTCTCGTGAAATTTAGGCATTTCTTTATGGTTTAACATTCGTAATATGGAGATTTCATTCTCAAACTGTTCAATCTCTTTTTTGCTGCGGCGTTTACTTGTCCGGAGCTGTTTGATTACGGTATTCACATTCGTTTTTAAATCAATGCAAAGATAGATAATACCGTAGCTACCTGTTCCTATTACAGCCGTTACTTCGTAGCGGTTTTTCAAAACCACGCCTTTTTTTAAAGGTATATCCACAAAAAATTGATAGATCTTTCGAATGGAACGCAACATTGAAACTTCCCTCACCACTTTCATATATTTGAGTGGAAAACTCAAAAGACCATTATGATAACTAAACTGGAAATATGAATGATCATGGATAGTGTACCATTGATTTTTGATATTGCGGTAATGAAAGTCTTTTCTTCGGTAGTGTCCTTTTACACGATATTCAATAAAATGTTGATCAATATATATGGAAATAAATTCCTTATCGATGAAAAAAGATCAAATTAAAGATGACTATTGAAAATAAAAAATTTTCGTAATTTCATATTATGAAATTATTGGATTTTTTAAATTTTTAAGTTTAATATAATGAATTCATAATCAAAGAGTAGGAGGTGAAAAGATGGATGGGCGCGAGTTAAGAAATTGCTTTGGTAAATTCCCAACCGGAGTTACGATAGTGAGCTGGTTTGATGGGAAAGTTCAAAATGGCATTACTGTGAATTCATTCACTTCGGTTTCCTTGGATCCCCCGCTTGCTTTAGTGTCAATTCATAAAGAAGCAAAAGCCTGCAATAGCATGAAAGATAGAGCATTTACCATTAATATTTTGTCGGATGAACAAGAATCCATTGCATGGCAATTTGCGGGCAATAAACGGGAAGCACTTGAAATTGACTGGGATAACAAGGGGATTTCACCAAAAATAAAAGGAAGTGCCGCCTGGATGGAATGCAAACCATGGAAAGAATATGATGCGGGTGATCATGTTTTGTTCATAGGTGAAATCCAGGGATTACATTTCGAAGACTTGGAAGCGCTTACTTTCTATCAAGGGAAAATGGGGTCTGCTAAACAACTCGTAAAATAAGGGGGATTCTTATGGGCATTAAAACCGGCGAAGAATATATTAATAGAATTAAATCCAGAAAGCCAGAAGTCTGGCTTGGTGGAAGAGTGGTTGAGGATATTTATAATGAACCAATTTTTAAACAGCCGATACAAGAAATTGCGAAGTTGTATGACATTCAACATGACCCGGAATATCAAGATGAAATTACCCACATTTGTAAAGAAACCGGAGAACGTGTTAATAATGCTTTTTTATTCCCGAAGACTTCGGATGACCTGCAAAAAAGAAGTAAGTTATTTGAAGTGTATGCCAGGATGACATATGGACTTATGGGGAGAACGCCTGACTTTTTAAATGTTGTAGTCACTTCCATGGCGCATAATTCCTGGTTTCTTGATAAATACAACAAAGACTGGTCTAAGAACATCAAGGATTATTATACCTATATTCGTGACAATGATTTATTCCTTACGCATGCAATCATTAATCCTCAAAATGATCGAAGTAAGGAATCTCATGAGCAAAAAGAAACATATACACACTTGGGGACCGTTGAGGAAAAAGAAGAAGGAATACTTGTCCGCGGTGCAAAAATGTTAGCAACCCTGGCTCCCATTACTGATGAAGTAATTATCTATTCTTTCCCGGGATTCACACCAGGAGATGAGCGTCATGCGGTAGCATTTGCGCTGCCGATCGATACGCCGGGACTGCGCATAATTTGCCGGGAACCAATGCAGGACGGAACACGCTCGATGTTTGACCATCCACTGGCCTCACGCTATGAGGAAATGGATGCCCTGCTTGTATTTAATGATGTATTGGTTCCTTGGAATCGCGTCTTCTTATACAACAATGTAGAGGCGGCAAACCGCTTGTATCCAATGACAGGAATCGCTGAACAGCCTGCACACCAATCAGGTGTCCGTGGATATATTAAACTGGCATTTGCCGTTGAAGTTGCTTGTAAAGTGGCAGACTCTATCGGAGTTGATGGATTCCTGCATGTCCAACGTGATTTGGGTGAACTTGTTCAATCCGTCGAAGTCATCCGTTCACTGCTTCGGGTAGCGGAATATGAGTACACGATTAATGACTACGGTGAGGCCCGGCCAAATCCAGATGCCTTGGAATCGATTCGCGGTTTCCTTCCAGAGATGTATCCCCGTGCCATAGAGGTTATCCAGACAATTGGGGCTGGCGGGCTGTTGATGTCACCGACAGGGGCGGACTTTGATAATCCGGAATTGCGCTGTGATATCGATAAATATTATGGAGGACGAAGCGGAGTTTCAGCGGAAGAACGCGTAAGGGTGTTTAAACTTGCCTGGGATTTATGCGGGGAAGCATTCGGGCAGCGCCTCCTTCAATACGAGCGCTATTACACGGGTGATCCAGTTCGAAAAAGAGCCATTTTTTATAATAAATATAAGAAAAACAAAAACTTCACCATGGTAGATGAAGTGCTTAACAAACCGATGCAAGTAGCCATCGATGCGATCAACCAGTAATTTTAATAGTTGAATAGGGAGGGGGGCGTCATGATTTCGTCCGTTGAGAAGGTAATAAAGATACTTGATTTATTCACTAATGAAGAACCCTCACTTGGAAATAAGGAAATTGCTGAAAAATTGAATATGAGTCCAAGCTCATCACATCATCTCGTGAAAACGATGTGTAAGGAAGGGATGCTGATCCAGGGCAAAGATCGAAAATACCGGCTTGGGTGGAAGTTACTTGAGTGGAGCAGTAAAGTCATGTATCAGCAGGATATTCATTATGAAGCAGGACCTATTTTAAGTAATCTTGTCCTGCAATTTAGAGGGAATTCTCATATTGGGATGTTTCACGAAGGCGAAGTCAGGTTTGTGATGAAAATGTCGTCCCCTCATGCTGAGCATATGACCACATATATAGGAGCAAGAAAACCAGCGTATTGTACGAGCAGCGGGAAAATATTACTTGCTTTTAACCCATCCTTTATTCAGCCTACGCTTGCAAAAGGGCTTTTGAAGCACTCAACAAATACGATTACTTGCATTAACCAATTGAATGAAGAATTAAAGGCCATCCGCAAACAGGGATTTGCGATCAGTGATGATGAAAATGATTTTGGGTTATATGGGGTTGCTGCCCCCATTAAATCCTACAATGGTCAAGTTATTGCAGCACTTAACCTTGTCGGAGATCGAAATTATATGATTGGGAGAGAGAAGACGAATATTATTCAGTCTGTAATTCGATCGGCACAAATGATTTCAAAACAGGTTGGTTATATGTCGTTAGTGTGAATTTTCGCAAATATTACGAAAATGAAAACGGGAGGTAGTTTATTTATGAAGGGATATGCTCAATCTTTAAAATTACAGGCTAGATCATTAAATGTAATGAAAGTTATTGAAGACAATAAAAATTTATTGAAGCCGCCGGTTAATAACAAAGTACTTTGGGAAGATTCCGAATTCATTGTCATGCTTCTGGGTGGCCCGAATTACAGGCGTGATTTTCATGTTGACCCTTCAGACGAGTTATTTTATCAGATAAAAGGCTCCTGCTATGTAGAATGCATCACACAAAACGGCGAGCGTGAAGTAGTGGAGGTGAAAGAGGGGGAAATGTTCATGCTGCCAGCTGGTGTACCCCATTCCCCTCACAGGGTATCGGATACATACGGCATTGTTATAGAGCGCAAGCGTGCAATAGATGAGCTTGAAGATTTCGTTTGGTTCTGTGGGAAATGTAATCATGAGATGCACAAAGTTACGATCCAATTGACGAATATTGAGGTTCAGGTGAAAGAAGCCATTGAGGCTTTCAATGGAAGTAAGGAACTTCGCACTTGTCATGAATGTGGTCATGTTATGTCAGAAAACGTTGAGGCTTGGAAATGCGAATAGACTTTCATACTCATATTCTGCCGTTGGATCTGCCGGACTTAACCGGAAAATTTGGTCAGGGACGCTGGCCGGTGTTAGAGCAGAAATGTTCATGCGGGGCGGATATTATGGTAAGCGGGAAGCTGTTCAGGAAAGTGACTGACCAGGTATGGGACCCGGAAAAACGCATTCAGGATATGGATGCCGAAGGAGTCGATATGCAGGTGCTGTCACCGGTGCCAGTGACATTTTCATACTGGGCGCCAATAGACCAGGCGCTATACATGTCCCAATTCCAGAATGATTTTATTGCTGAGACTGTGAACAGGCATCCTGACAGGTTCATCGGTCTCGGGACTGTTCCGCTTCAGGATTTGAAAGTGGCAATTGGCGAAATGGAACGCTGTAAATTTGAACTTGGTTTGGCGGGGATTGAGATTGGTACAAACGTAAACGGAGAGAATCTGGATTCACCTGTTTTATTAGAATTCTTCCAAATGGCTGAAAAATGGAATGTCCCACTGTTTATACACCCTTGGGAGACAATGGCAAAAGACCGAACGGAACGGCATAACCTTATGTATACAATCGCGATGCCGAGTGAAACCGCACTGGCGGCAGCAAGCATTTTATGGAGTGGCGTCATGGAAAAGTTCCCGGATCTGAAACTATGTTTTGCTCATGGCGGGGGCTCATTCCCATATATTTTACCGCGGATTGATCAGGGATGGGAAGTATGGCCTGATTTAAGAAAAACCTCAATGCCGCCAAGCCATTATGCACAAAAGTTTTATTTCGATTCCCTGAACTATGATATCCGGAATATTCAGTATCTGGTTGAACGTTTTGGATATAAGAAAGTGCTGATGGGTTCCGACTATCCATTTTTATTAAGAGAAAAGCCTCCAGGTAAAGTAATTGATGACGCTCTAAATCTTTCAGATGAAGTAAAAGCGAATCTTCTTGGGAAAAATGCATTGAGGTTTTTAAATTTGGAATCGTGAGGGGAGAAGCATGGAAAAACAGATTAAAGCACCGGAACAAGTTCTTGAGGAACTTGGAATCATGCTTGATATGCCAAGGGAAGCGGTCGGCAACTACGTCAGCCACGTACGGGTGGGAAATTTGATTTTCACATCCGGACAAGGTGTTGATGATTTTCACGGCAAGCTTGGCAAAGAGCTGACGGAAGAAGAAGGGTATCAGGCAGCGAGGCAGTCAATGATTAATCTTCTGCGGGTGCTGAAGGCTGAGCTTGGTGAACTATCCAGAGTGAAGAAGATAGTCAAAATTCTCGGCATGGTTAATTCAGCTGAAAATTTCACAGGACAGCCTAAAGTTTTGAATGGCGCATCAGACCTGCTTGTTAACGTGTTTGGAGAGAGGGGAAGACATGCTCGGTCGGCGGTGGGAATGGCCCAGCTTCCAAATAATACTGCAATTGAAATTGAAATGATTGTGGAAATACAAGATTGAGACCTTTTGCAATTATCTCAATAAAGAGAGAGGGATGTTTCATGCAAGCAGCAAAAGATAGTATAAATACTGTTAAATCAATAGATTGCCGGCACTTTATTAACGGGGAATTCCTGAATCCAAATCAATCTAAAACTTTTGACAATATCAATCCCGCAACGGAAGAAAAACTCGGATGGGTTGCTGAAGGAGGAAAAGAGGAGGTGAATCAAGCTGTTTCTGCAGCAAGGCGTGCGCTTAAAGGTCCTTGGAAATCTTTTACCGATAATGAACGCTCTGCGGTTCTAAGGCGAATCGGCGATCTCATTTTAGAAAAGAAAGAAGAACTGACCATGTTGGAAACCCTCGATACAGGGAAACCGTATAGCCTTGCACTAGAAATGGACATCAAGMGTGCAGCTCACAATTTCCACTTTTTTGCTGATTATATCACCACACTTGGTAATGAATCCTACAATCAGAACAACATTGCCCTTCATTATTCGATTAGACGACCCGTAGGGGTGGTAGGGATGATTAATCCTTGGAACTTACCATTGTTATTGTTGACATGGAAGTTGGCACCATGTCTGGCAGCCGGCAATACTGCCGTTATGAAACCAGCTGAACTGACCCCGATGACAGCGACAAAATTGATGGGAATTTGTAAGGAAGCCGGAGTTCCGGACGGGGTAGTCAACCTTGTGCATGGATATGGTGTAAATTCAGCTGGAGCCGCTCTAAGCGAACATCCTGACGTTGATGCGATAACATTCACTGGGGAAACAAAAACGGGAACAGCGATCATGAAAGCTGCCGCACCCACGTTGAAAAAAATCTCTTTTGAACTGGGCGGGAAAAATCCGAATATTGTGTTTGCAGACTCGAATCTCGATGAAGTGATCGAAACGACATTGAAATCAAGCTTCATGAACCAAGGTGAAGTTTGTTTATGTGGATCACGTATCTACGTTCAACAAGGATTGTATGACGAATTCCTTGAAAAGATGGTTGTGCGTACAGAAAAATTGAAAGTCGGGGATCCGTTTGATTCCGAAACGGAAGTAGGAGCTGTAATAGGAAAAGAACATTATAAAAAAGTGATGAGTTACATTGATCTGGCGAAAGAAGAAGGAGCGAAAATATTAACTGGAGGAAGAAGAGCCGGTCAGTTTGAAAAAGGTTTTTTCATTGAACCGACAATCATTGCCGGGGTAACGCGTGAATCCCGTTGCGTACGGGAAGAAATTTTTGGTCCTGTGGTAACGGTCATGCCTTTCGAAACGGAAGAAGAGGTCCTGGAGCACGCTAATGATACTCATTACGGACTGGGGGCAACGATTTGGACCAATGATTTAAGGAGGGCGCATCGTGTCGCTTCTAAAATAGAAGCGGGTATCATTTGGGTGAATACCTGGTATTTACGTGATTTGCGCACACCTTTTGGGGGCATGAAGCACAGTGGCATCGGCCGTGAAGGTGGGTCTCATAGTTTTGAATTTTACAGTGAATTGTCTAACGTCACGATTAAATTATAAAGAAGGAGGGTAGCATCATGATCGTTAGTTTAACAGAATGGTCTGCCAGGTTTTTGAAAGCGGAAAAAACAGGAATAGGAATTTCGGCCCCCACCAATGAAATTCCGGATTTGAATGTGGAGGATGCCTACCAAATTCAGCTTGAAACCATTCGAAGCAAAATTCAGTCCGGTCTGGAAGTATCAGGTAAGAAAATAGGCTTGACTTCAAAGGCTATGCAACAGGTTCTTGGAGTAAATGAACCAGATTACGGACATTTACTTAATGGGATGAAGGTGCAAAATAACGGATATATTCCCAGATGCCGGTTAATTCAACCGAAAGTGGAGGCAGAAGTGGCTTTTATTTTAAAGAAGGATCTGCACGGTCCAAATATTACGGTTGATGATGTAATCGAAGCCACTGATTATGTGGTTGCTTCGATCGAAGTCGTTGATAGCCGTGTGATGGACTGGAAGATTAAACTCCAGGACACTGTGGCGGATAATGCATCATCGGGCTTATATATTCTGGGAGATCGCAAAATTCACTTGAGTGAAATCGACCTCCCTTCCATTCAAATGAGCCTATATAAAAATGGCGAATTCATGAACCAAGGGACGGGTGATGCAGTACTTGGAAATCCAGCAACGTGCGTAGCCTGGCTCGCAAATAAACTAAATGGGTTTAAAGGTTCATTGAATGCGGGCGAAGTCATTTTATCCGGTGCATTATCCGCAGCAATCGAAGCGAAACCAGGTGACCGTTTTTCTGCTGACTTTGGAGATAAACTTGGAAAGGTCTCGGTTAATTTTGAGTGAAAGGAGCCCAGCGGCCTTGAAAAAACTAAAAGTGGGTATTATTGGATCAGGGAATATCGGCACGGACTTAATGATGAAAATTCATCGGTCGGATGTTCTCGAAATGTCGGTAATGATTGGTATCGACAAGGAATCAGAGGGTTTGAAGAAGGCTAGGATGCACGGACATCATGTCATTGAAAATGGCATGGATGGATTTTTGGAAAAGTCTGAACTCGCAGACATTTTATTCGATGCCACATCTGCTAAGGCGCATGTTTTTCACTGCGAAGCCTTGAAAAAGATGAACAAGAAGCTGATAGACTTGACACCTGCCGCGATCGGACCGTTTATCGTTCCTTCCGTGAATTTAAAAGAAAATTTGAATGAAGCGGTTGTTAACATGATTACATGCGGCGGTCAAGCGACAATCCCCATCGTTCATGCAATCAGTCAAGTGGCCCAAGTCGAATATGCCGAAATAATTGCGACAATTTCCAGCAAGAGTGCCGGTCCCGGAACTCGGGCTAATATTGATGAGTTTACCCAAACGACGGCAAGGGCCCTGGAACAGGTGGGTGGAGCAAAAAAAGGAAAAGCTATCATTCTGCTAAATCCGGCCGAACCGCCGCTCATTATGAGGGATACCATTCATTGTCTGCTTCAATCAGATTCCTTTGATGTGGAAGAGATAACAACGTCTGTCAATAAGATGGCGGAAAAGGTTTCTGAATATGTTCCAGGTTACCGTCTTAAGACAGAGCCGATATTTGATGGGAAACAAATAACAGTCCTTCTGGAAGTGAAAGGATTAGGTGATTTTCTTCCCGTATATGCAGGTAATTTGGATATAATGACGGCCTCAGCTGTAAAAGTAGGGGAAGAGATCGCTAAAAGCCAATTCGAACATTATGTTTGAAAAAAGTAATCGGAACTGTAAAGGTGGGGTTCATTTGCGTAAAGATGTATTGGTGACTGAAGTTGCATTGCGGGATGGGAGCCATGTAGTGGCACATCAATATACAATCGATCAAGTAAAGAACATGACTGGGAAACTTAGTGCTGCAGGTGTCCCTTATATTGAAGTATCGCATGGGGATGGCCTAGGCGGATCATCCTTGCAATATGGATTTTCAAAAGTGAATGATATTGAATTGGTGGAAGCCGCTGTTGAAGCTGCCGGAAAATCGGTTATTTCAGTGCTTTTAATTCCTGGTATCGGGACAATTGATCAATTAAGGGAAGCTGCTCACGTTGGGGCGAAAATGGCGCGGATTGCAACCCACGTAACGGAAGCGGATGTCTCAAAGCAACATTTGGAAGCTGCGAAACATCTCGGTATGGAAGCAATCGGGTTTTTAATGATGTCTCACATGGCATCCCCGGAAAAACTTCTTGAGCAAGCCAGTTTAATGGAATCCTATGGAGCAGATGCTGTGTATGTTGTTGATTCCGCTGGATCTTTTTTGCCAAATGAAGTCAAGACGCGGATCAGGTTATTAAAATCAAAACTGAATATCGATATCGGTTTTCATGCTCACAATAATTTATCTCTTGCTGTGGCAAATTCCCTTGTGGCAATTGAAGAGGGGGCAAATAGGATCGATGGCAGCATTCGCTGTCTCGGTGCAGGTGCTGGTAATACCCAGACCGAAGTGCTTGTTGCCGTGCTGGATAGGCTGGGTATCCGTACTGATATTGACTTATATAAAATGCTTGATCTTTCGGAGGAAGTTGGAAATACGATCATGCCAAAGCCCCAGGAAATAACAGACTCGAGTTTAATCATGGGTTATAGTGGCGTTTACTCCAGTTTTTTATTGCATGCAAACAAAGCGGCGAAAAAGTATGGAGTGGACGCCCGGGATATTTTGATGGAGCTGGGGCGACAAAAAGTGGTTGGTGGTCAGGAAGATACGATAATTGAAGTAGCTGAGCAAATGGCGCTGCAGAAGGAGGGGACTTTAAGATGAAACTAGTTCAACTAGCAAAACGGGTAGCCGAATCTCAAAAAAATGGCCGTGAAATGGATAAGCTTACATTATCCAATCCTGAACTAACAGTAAATCAAGCATATGAAATTCAGAAGTTGAGCATAAATGAGACGATCACTGGAGATAACAGATTCATCGGGTGGAAGATGGGCTTGACCAGCAAAGCCAAACAACAGCAAGTAGGGGTAGAAGAAGCGATCTATGGCAGGTTGACATCTGCCATGGAACTAACCAAACCAGTATTAAAAGTAGGGGAATTCATTCATCCAAGAGTGGAACCCGAATTTGCTTTTTTATTCAAAGAAGAACTGAAAGGTGCAAATATAACGGCGAAAGATGTCTGGCCGGCTGTAGAATGCGTATTTCTAGCTTTAGAGGTTATTGACAGCCGTTATAAAAATTTTTCCTTTACACTTACAGATGTAGTAGCGGATAATGCATCCTCAGCTAAGATTTTGCTTAGTAATCAAGCTTTTTCACCGTATCACACGGACTGGGCTCAAGCAGAAGTTAGGCTTTATCAAAATGGTGAAATACAAAAGAAGGGTCTTGGAGAAGCTGTACTGGATCATCCGATTCATTCGATTGTGGAACTTGTAAAAATGATTAGCCGTGAAGGACTATCCATTCAGGCTGGAATGATTGTTTTAGTGGGCGGGATTACAGATGCCATTCCCATACAGGCAAACGATGAAGTTTTAGCTGATTATGGTGAATTAGGGAAACTGACTTTACATGTTATAACGTGAACTAAGAGGAGGGAATTAATTGCGTGAAGTAAATGCCTCAAAAGTGGTGGGTAATAGTAAGTTTGGCCGTTTTCATTTAATGGTCTTTATGTGGTGTTTGTTCGCAATTACCTTCGATGGATTTGATATAGCCATGTATGGAGTAGGTTTGCCTTTGATGATGGAGGAATGGAACTTGACGCCAGTGGAAGCTGGCGGAATAGCAAGTTATTCATTGTTCGGAATGATGGTAGGAGCCCTTATTTTTGCACCACTGGCGGATAAAATGGGGAGAAAAAGAGTGCTTGCCATTTGCATCTGTATATTCAGTGTTTTTACATTACTTTCAAGTTTTGCCCCAAATCCTGCCTTTTTCTCGATTATGCGATTTATAGCAGCCTTGGGAATGGGAGGATTAATGCCAAACGTTATCTCCTTAATGGCGGAATACTCACCCAAAAAGAACAAGGTGCTCATTGTAACCTCTATGTACTGTGGATATTCCATAGGAAGCATACTGGCCTCTTTAATTGGAATGTATGTGATGGAACAAATGGGCTGGAGGGTTTTGTATTGGATTGGGGCGCTTCCCTTATTGGCAATTCCTTTTTTCATGAAGCAATTTCCTGAATCCCTTTCCTATTATGCTATTCGAAAAGAAGGGGTAAAGCTTGCCGGAATTCTGAACCGCATTGATCCAGAGGGCGACTATAAAGATTTGGACGATTATGAGTTTGCCAAAGTCAAAGAAAGGGCAAAGGGCTTTCCAGTCAAGAAACTCTTTGAAGATAAGCGTACTCTTAGTACATTTGCGTTTTGGGTAGCTGCCTTTAATTGTTTACTTATGGTATACGGACTCAATACATGGTTACCAAAAATCATGCAGCAGTCCGGATACGGCCTTACATCCAGTTTATCTTTCAATCTTATATCGGGGATAGGGCAAATTGGCGGATCGATAATTGGAGGGTACTTAGTTGGGAAAATGGGCCATAGAAGAGTGCTTGTATCCCTCTGTGCCATTGGTACGGTCTGCTTTGTAATATTAGGATTAACCTCAAATGTAGTAGCATTATATATTTTAATCGCTTTTGGAGGTGCCTGTACAGTGGGTACAATGAATTTGGCCAATACGTATATTTCCGAGTATTATCCACGGGAGATAAGGACCACCGGGATAGGTTGGGCCTTGGCGTTTGGCAGAATTGGAGCGATTGTTGCCCCTACATTAATAGGTTTATTGCTGGCTGCAAACTATTCGTCACAAAATGCATTTATGGCCTTCACAGTTCCGAGCATAATGGCGGCCTTGGCGTTACTGGTTGTAAAAGAGAGGTATGGTAGCTATGATAAACCACAGATGGAGGAAAATGTAAAACTAAAAGCAACATCGAATGTATAAATAATATTATGCTCTCTTCGGGTAGTAGATTGCCTATATGTCAGGTGACAGTCATGCAGACTGTTCCCTGACATATAGGCCATTTTTTAGAAAATAAAAGAATTCACGAGTAAACCGACTGAATTCATGAGTAAACTTTCCGAAATGAAAACCCCTCTTGTTATAGTATTTGCTTGGCAATAAATGTGGTAATCTCCTTACAAATATGTGGAGGTTATTTTATGTGATAAAGGGAAGCAACAAAAAGTAGTCCCGAAAACACAGTTTTTATCTTGTATTTGGAGCTACTTGACGTTTAAATAATTACTTTGCTTATTTTCTGTATTGCTGCGACATATATTTTAAATTATATTTTTCGAACATCAGAAATTGACGTTTATGATTTTGGTACAACTTTAGGCTTAACCTTAGGATTATCTTTTCTAGACGTAAAGATCACTAAAGAGATAAGAATGTAAAGGGTTGGTGGGAGTCAGAAGTTCTCATTAAAGCACTCCAATTGGATTAACCTCTTATGTTCGTTCTGGCCGAGAACACCTTGATTCGGTACATAAAATCCCTTAAGGAATGACGGATTATCCAGATTATGAAAAAAGGTGAACGCGGCTCGCGAATTGATTTAAGCGTATAACAAAAAGTGCATTAAAGTATTATCATGTTCAATACTTGACATAAACGGTATTAATGATGTTAAATAATAAAAAAAGACCGATTGTTCTTTTTTTAGAAAAGGAGGTTAGAAAAGATGAATAAAGGGGAACGAACGAAAAAATTTATTATTGAGCAATCATCGTCTTTATTCAACACAAATGGCTATAATCCACTTCTATCCCTGAAATAATGAAGGCGACAGTAATAAAAAAAGAAGGTATATTAAAAGCGATTCTTTTCTAATTCAGTTATTGATTCTTTTTTTTGGATAAAAAAAGACCGTTTGGTTTTTTTAGTGAGTTTATATTCTATAAGAAAATGATGACGGGTGAAATACCTGAATATCCAGTTGCAAAAGTGCTTGGTTTTAAGGGTTGTAGATGTGTTAAGAAGGCAGAGTCGTTATTGGGATGGGACTTTATGGAATATATCGAAATCTGGGGGGGGGCATGCTACTTGTGGGTTACTGTGATAAAGCTGCTGCGATGGAATATGCTTTTGCAAACTTGCACCGAATGAAATGAGGGGTGCATCAGTAAGATTTCAGACATTGGTTCAGCTGACTGACAATGGTTTACAACTGTTATTACCACCATCCTGAAATAGCTATTCGTTGGTTGGCCGTATTGCTTAGCAACCAATTGTTCCAGATGGTTAAATTCTAATAGCGCCTGTACTTACTCTTTCATTAAGGTTTGACCACAGAAGGATCGACGGAGCTACAGCGCTGAATGCAATGAATCATATTAAGTGATTATTAATCGACCCAAAACTATTGTTAATGGAGGCGTAAGTAATGGTTGTCGGAAATTTCCCAATTGAAACAGATACTATAGTCATCGGTGCAGGTCCTGGGGGTTATGTAGCAGCAATTCGTGCTGCCCAGCTGGGACAAAAAGTAACAATTGTTGAAAAGGAATATTTGGGCGGTGTATGTTGTAATGTCGGCTGTATTCCTTCAAAGGCATTAATTGCCGCTGGTCACCGCTATGAAACAGCTAAGCATTCGGATGCATTTGGGATAACAGCAGAGAATGTAAAGGTTGATTTTTCAAAAGTACAAGAGTGGAAAGCTAGTGTAGTGAAAAAGTTAACTGGCGGTGTCGAAGGACTATTAAAAGGAAATAAAGTTGAGATTGTACGTGGTGAAGCATTCTTTGTAGGCAGTAATTCATTACGCGTAATGGGCGAAAAAAATGCTCAAACATACACCTTTAAAAATGCAATTATTGCAACAGGATCGCGTTCAATCGAGTTGCCTACATTTAAATATTCAAAACGCGTTCTAAATTCGACTGGTGCCCTCAGCTTAAATGAAGTTCCTGAAAAAATCGTTGTTATTGGCGGCGGTGTTATCGGAATTGAACTTGGCGGTGCCTATGCAAACTTTGGTACCCAAGTAACGATTTTAGAGGGTGCAGATGAAATTTTAGGCGTAGGTTTTGAAAAACAAATGTCAGCCGTTGTTACGAAGAGTATGAAGAAAAAAGGTGTAGAATTTTATACCAAAGCAATGGCAAAAGGTGTAGAAGAAACAGAAAATGGCGTCACTGTAACCTTTGAGGTAAAAGGCGAAGAACAGCAAATAGACGCTGATTATGTGTTTGTAATGGTTGGACGCCGCCCGAATACGGATGAAATAGGTCTTGAACAAACAGGCGTAAAAGTGATTGACCGTGGACTTATTGAAATCGATAAGCAATGCCGCACGAATGTTCCTAATATTTATGCAATCGGGGATGTTGTTCCAGGTCCGCAATTAGCACATAAGGCATTCTATGAAGCAAAAATTGCTGCTGAAGCGATTGCCGGACATCCATCTGAAATTGATTATATAGGCATTCCAGCAGTCGTATTTTCAGACCCTGAGCTTGCAACTGTAGGTTATACTGAACAACAAGCAACAGATGAAGGTATTGAAGTAGTAACTGCAAAATTCCCATATGCGGGAAATGGACGTGCGTTGTCACTTGACAGCACAGAAGGGTTCGTTAAGCTTGTAACTCGTAAAGAAGATGGACTTATTATCGGAGCGCAAGTTGCCGGAGCAAATGCATCAGATCTCATTTCGGAGTTAGCTTTGGCTGTTGAAACAGGATTGACAGCAGAAGACATCGCTTTGACAATCCATGCCCATCCCACACTTGGAGAAATGACAATGGAAGCTGCCGAAGTTGCACTTGGAACCCCAATTCATATCATTAAATAATTTATGGATTATGTGCCGAACTAATCAATATAAGCAAAAGTAAACTGCAATCTGTACTCCAGAAAAGCGCCATTTTCTTGAATAACTAAAATATGGTCTCAGTCGTAAAATCACTTTTGAATTGAAGGGGAGTTCAATAAAGAACTCCCAACCATTACTTTTAATGCGTTATACGTATTTTGAGGAATAAGATGCTTTTTGCTTTCATCGGCATGAATAAGTTCTAACAAGTTTGAAATTAATGTTTTTCACCATCATTAATAATTCTTTACTGGTCGTTCTTAAATTGATATGCTTAAAGCAAGCTACAGTTTTGTTTCCCTTTCCAAATGAGAATGATCATTCTTTTATTCTGAAGAATTGATTGAGGGAGGGGTGATATAAAATTGTTGCGATCTAAGTACGTCAAATGATTCTCAGACCTTTTCAGAAGTAAGAGATAATACGTTCTAAGGTGGGACTACATGGCTAGAAGTAAAGAATTTGATGAAAAAGAAGCATTAAGGAGAGCAATGGAGCTTTTCTGGCAGCAGGGTTATGAAAAAACATCCATGCAAGATTTGGTGAACCATATGGGCGTTCACCGTAGAAGTATCTATGATACATTTGGTGACAAGCATACGTTGTTCATGAAAGCATTGGAACGCTATGACGAGATAGTAGAAACCCAAATTGACACGCAAGTAAAGCAGCTCGGTTCGGTCAAGAAGGCTATCAGGCGTTTATTTGAGATGGTGATCGACACAAACGAAAAACAACAGATCGGATGCTTGACAGTGAATACAGCAGTTGAATTGTCTTTGCATGACGAAGAAGCAGCAGAAAAGGTTGTGGAGAGTTTTACCAAGGCAGAAAGTCTGCTGTATGAGCTATTGTTGCGTGGTCAAAAATCGGGGGAAGTATCCGAACATCATGCTGCGGAAAGGCTCTCCCAGTTTATCCATAATTCATTAGTGGGATTACGCGTCTTGGCGAAAACCACCGATGACAAACAAAAACTGGAAAACATTATCGATATAACACTGTCTGTCTTGGATTAAGTTTTCTTTTTTTGATAATTTAAGAACGACCATTCTCAAGTTATAAGTGTTTCAACGGCACCCACACTTGTCAAAAAGCCAACAAGCCAAGTGTGTGCGTTAACGCTTGCTTATCCAAAGTGCAACATTGTGATGAAATAATAACTAGAAGCAGATAATTTCGCCGTATTAGTAATGAACATAACTGGGAACTATTCGCGTAATCAACAAGTTAATCATTGCGTAAGGCGATGTCTCGCTTCAACAACTACCCGAACGATTAGTTCGAAAGGAGAAAAAATTATGTCAACATTTACTATTCCAAGTACAACAAGATATGTCGAAGCGGAGGGAATTCGGTTTGCCTATAGGAAGTTTGGCAAAGAAACTGGTATTCCACTGGTGTTCTTTATCCACTTCCGAGGAACAATGGAAAACTGGGATCCCGAGCTTATTGGGGCTCTAGCTGAAGATAGACCCATTATTCTTTTCGATAATAGCGGTGTCGGTGAAACCAGTGGCGAAACTCCTTCTACTATAGCTGAAATGGCCAAAGATGCAGCGTCCTTCATTAAAGCACTTGGTTTACAACAGGTCGATGTGCTTGGCTTCTCAATTGGTGGGTTCGTAGCTCAGGAGTTAGTATTGCAACATTCGAATTTAATTCGCCGCATAGTATTGGCGGGTACCGCTCCACAATCAGGCGTTAATAAATTTCGGCAGGATGTTAATGAGGCTATGGCTAGCGAAGATGCTAATGGCGTCTTCGAAAGATTCATGTTCCTTTTTTATAATCCTACCGAAACTAGTCGCGCGGCTGGAAGTGCTTCACTGAAGCGTATTATTGCCCAGAAAAAATTTGAAAGTTCGCTGCAGGTACGCGACGCACAATTGAAGGCGATAGAACAGTGGGCTGATCGGTTACCTAACCAATCGTATGAATGGTTGCATAAGATTAAGCAACCAGTGCTTGTAACTAACGGTGTTGAGGATATCATGGTTCCTACCGAAAACAGTTACATTCTTGCTCAGCAACTACCTAACGCACAGCTCATCATTTACCCGGACTCCGGGCATGGACACCTGTTCCAATACCCTGAACTGTTTGCCGCACATGTGAAGCTGTTTCTTGATGCATAGTCTCAGGTGAGATCGTCAGTTTTTCCTCTCCGTATAGCGAGGCACCAACTTATTATATCCTGATTCTTACAGTTGGTGATATTTACATTAAAGAATGTGATTTTAAAATGAAGGATTAGAATCGATTAAAATACATTTACCCTAAATTAAAAGATGGTCAAKTCGGTATAATATTTGTTAACAAAGGAAGAGTATAGGTGCTCTTTTATATAAAAGAAATTAATTGAGGTGAGAGAAAAAAATGAAAAATAACAATACTATCTTAGCAAATTCTCTACAACTCCCAAATGGAGTAAACATCAAAAATCGATTTTTTAAATCAGCCATGAGTGAAACACTAGCGACAGCTGATAATAATCCTACACAGCCCTTAATTACTTTATACGAAACATGGGCAAATGGCGGTGCGGGGCTTCTGGTGACAGGAAACGTTATGATTGATAGACAAGCCTTAGGGGAACCTGGAAACGTTGTTATTGAAGATGAGCGTGACTTAGACAAACTCAAGAAATGGGCAAAAGCTGGCACGCAAAATGGAACTCACCTTTGGACGCAATTAAATCATCCTGGAAAACAGTCACCTAAGACCATATCAAAGGAACCTGTCGCGCCAAGTGCTGTCCCACTTTCTGGGGATGTTAAGGACTTTTTTAATAAACCGCGCGCCCTTACTACACCGGAAATCAAAGACCTGATTATACGCTTCGGAAATGCAGCTAAAATTTCAAAAAATGCTGGATTTACAGGTGTTCAAATTCATGCAGCCCATGGATACCTAGTTAATCAATTTTTATCAGCATATCATAACCAACGTACAGATGAATGGGGTGGAAGTTTAACGAATCGAATGAGATTTTTAATGGAAATTTATCAGGAAATACGTAATCAAGTAGGCGAGAACTTCCCCATTGGTATCAAGTTAAATTCCACTGATTTTCAACGAGGTGGTTTCACGGAAGAGGAATCGATGGAGGTTCTTCAGAGAATATCTGAAGTGGGTATTGATTTAATTGAAATTTCCGGGGGGAATTACGAAAATCCCAAGATGATGGGGGGCGAAGTGAAAGAAAGTACAAAGAAACGGGAAGCTTATTTCTTGGAATATGCTAATAAGGCAAGAAAGTTAGTCTCTACACCATTAGTTGTTACAGGAGGGTTTCGTTCTCAAGAAGGTATGACTGAAGCTATAGCCAGTGGGACGATAGATATGGTTGGCTTAGCAAAACCATTTGCACTTGTACCCGATCTACCAAACCAAATCTTTGAGGGGAAATATGAAACGGTAAAGATTAAACCAATTAAGACAGGAATTACAAGTTTAGATAAAAAAGCGTCATCTATGTTAGAGCTAGGTTGGTATGAGCAGCAATTAGCACGAATAGGCAAATCAAAACTTCCTAAACCTAATTATAGTGTTTGGTTGTCCCTACTTCACAATATTTCTAAGAATGGACTTTCAGTGTTTAAAAAAAGAAGAGCATAAGAGTATCTACTTCATGTCAATGAAATCTTTTGAGAAAACTGTTTGCGTTATTATTTTTCACTTTACTAGAATGTTCGTTCTTTAATGTTGGGCGAGGCTGGCAACTTTTCTTGAGTACGGTCCGACCAGAGGATTCTGCTGTATGGCTAAACACCATCCATAGTCACAATCAGGGGTTAGAAAACGCTGCAAAACGGTTTAAAGTTTTACACTAAAAACAGAGGTGGATTGCAAAATGAGAAAAACTGTACTTATCACTGGAGTGTCGGGTGGGATTGGCCAAGAGCTGGCGGATCGTTTCGCCAAAGATGGACATGATATAGTGCTGGTGGCGCGGAGCGAGGGTAAACTTTTGGAACTAGCGAAGGAATATCGGAATAAATATGGCATCCAAACGACAGTCATCGCCAAGGATGTCGCATCACCCGGCGTACCGGAGGAGATTGTCGCGGAGCTTAAGGAGAAGGGGGTTGTCGTCGACTATCTTGTCAATAATGCCGGCTTCGGTTTGTACGGGACATTCTTGGAAACGAAGTTGGAGCAAGAGACGAATATGATTGATGTCAATATCAAGGCTCTGACTGTTATGACGAAGTTGTTCTTGCCAGATATGGTCAAACGGGGCCAAGGAGGCATTATGAATGTTGCTTCATTGGTGGGTTTTTTTCCGGGACCTATGATGTCGGTTTACTACGCGACGAAGGCGTACGTGCTGTCGTTCACCGAGGCTCTCGAGAACGAGGTGAGCGGCACGGGTGTTACTGTGACGGCACTATGTCCGGGGCTGACGTCAACCGGATTCGTCGATCGCTCGGGTATGGGCGCCTCGAAGCTGTTCCAGAGTGGGGCTATAATGGAGGCCGGGCAGGTGGCTGAGGAAGGGTACCGAGGCTTCTTGCGCGGGAAGACACTCATTATGCCAGGGGCTCGCAACCGGTTCGTGGCGTTCATTCCGCGATTAATGCCGCGCAAGATGATGACCCGTATGGTCAGATCCATGCAGGACAGAACGGGGGATTGACCTTATGGAGGGCGGCCAGGATTGGCTGTTGATTACGGCCTGACAACCCAGCCAAGGGCTCCTAACTTATCC
This sequence comes from Peribacillus sp. P4_B1, assembly GCF_056402395.1. Classification (NCBI taxonomy): domain Bacteria; kingdom Bacillati; phylum Bacillota; class Bacilli; order Caryophanales; family Bacillaceae; genus Peribacillus; species Peribacillus sp. P4_B1. The sequence goes on along the minus strand of NZ_JBFUHM010000013.1, from coordinate 14,671 downwards.
GAACGATGCTCTCAGCAAAGAACGCAATTACTAATCTGTTGTGGATATATTCTACAACACTATTTCAATTATTTGGAGGTCAATTATGAATTATTCTCAATCAATTCAAAACTTGTTTAAACCATTCGCATTCGGAAATACGACGCTGGCAAATCGTATAGTGATGGCACCGATGACGAGACAATTTTCTCCTGAAGGAGTGCCTGGTCCGGATGTGGCCGCCTATTATCGCCGCAGGGCTGAAAATGGCGTTGGACTTATCGTGACAGAAGGTACGGTGATTAATCATTCGGATTCGTCCAATCAAGCCAATGTACCGCATTTCTATGGCGAAGCTGCATTAAACGGTTGGGCAAACGTCGTGGCTGCTGTACACGAAGTAGGCGGACGGATTATTCCGCAGATTTGGCATATGGGTGCGCGAGGCCATGTTGGCGATTATTCGGAATTGGATATCGCCGCAATCGTTCAAGCCTTTGCGCAGGCAGCATTCGAAGCCAAGCGGCTTGGCTTCGACGGCATTGAGCTTCACGGTGCGCATGGATATTTGATCGACCAATTCTTCTGGGAGAAAACGAACCCGCGTACCGACAGCTATGGCGGCGACATGGTTGCCCGCACCCGCTTCGCGGTCGAGGTCATCGAAGCTTGCCGCCGTGCCGTCGGACCGGAATTCCCGATTGTGCTGCGGTTCTCGCAATGGAAGCAGACGGATTTTACAGCGAAACTGGCAGCAACGCCGGCGCTGCTGGAACGGTTCCTGACGCCACTTTCCGATGCGGGCGTCGATATTTTCCACTGCTCGACCCGCCGTTTCTGGGAGCCTGAGTTCGAAGGCTCCAATCTGAATCTCGCCGGATGGACAAAAAAGCTGACGGGTAAACCGACGATTACGGTTGGATCGGTCGGTCTGGATAACGATTTTACGAGTCACTTTACGGAAGGAAAGAGTGCCAAAAATACCAAGATCGACGGGTTAATCGAAAGGCTTGAACGTGAAGAATTTGATCTGGTAGCCGTGGGTCGGGCATTAATGGTTGATCCTGCTTGGGTAAACAAGATTCGTGACGGCCGAACAGCTGAATTGGTTCCCTTTACATCTGAGTCAGTGAGAACACTTCATTAAGCCTCCGTTTGATTAGTTAACACAAGATACATTCTGGAGTTTATGGATAAAAGTGCTATACGATTGCCGCACAGCGAAGCATATGGAGATTTATGACAGCGATAAAGTTGTAGGGACTGTAGACGAAAACTATGAATTCAAATTAAGAGATCCAATCTATCCAATACTTTGATGCATAATATTTTGTTATGTCTGTCTTTAAAAAAGACTCTTTTCGTAAAGATTGTTGTTTTTAAAACGAAACTATTTAAGGTTGATTGGAGCGGAAGTGCGAGACTCCTGCGGGAGCACCGCCCGCCCCGCGGAAAGCGAGCATCTGGAGGGGAAATCAACCACAACTCACTACCTGGTAAATAGCAACAAAGTATGTGAAAACAGCCTTAAAAAAAGAGGATAAGAGTATCTTATTATTCCATAGAGAATGGGGGGCTGCGGCATCCTCTTTTCTTCATCCTTAGCGTATTAGAAGATTGAAAGACTAGTAATCCAAAAGATTAATAATGAACATCTTTGATTGAAAACTTTTCTAATACGTTTGACAATTGGATTTATCGTGTTAATATAAAGGCAAATGAAATATATATACAATTTGTACCACTAGGGGTGCTTTATAGGTAAAAACTGATTTTACCTGAGAAGCTGAGATTAAAGTATGACTTTAAGACCCTTAGAACCTGATCTGGTTTATACCAGCGTAGGGAAGTGGGGTCTGGGAAAATACGTTTCTGTATTATTTCAAGTACAACCACTTTCTTTACGTTAAAGAAAGTGGTTTTTTATTTGCAAAAAAAAGGGGTTATAAAAGGCTTTTATCCGTATCATTCATAAAAAAATAGAATTTGGAGGTAATGGACATGAAGTTTTCAGAGGAAATCCGCCAGGAAGTTGATCATATTTGGGAAGCTAGCTTTAATCACCCGTTTGTTGCAGGAATAGGAGATGGCACATTGCCAATAGAGTGTTTTCGTTTTTATGTCAAGCAGGATGCCTATTATTTATCTCATTTTGCTAGAGTTCAAGCTTTAGGAGCAGTCAAGGCTACAGATTTACATACAACAAGCAGGCTTGCCGGCCACGCACAGGGAACATATGAAGCGGAGTTGAAGCTTCATGAAAATTTTTCTGAGAGATTAGGCATCACCAAAGAAGAACGGGAAAGTTTCAAACCTGCCCCGACTGCCTATGCTTACACTTCCCATATGTATCGTGCGGCATATTCTGGACATTTAGGTGACGTTATTGCGGCTATCTTGCCATGTTATTGGCTGTATTATGAAATAGGTGAAAAGCTGCAAGAGTGTAAACCGGAAGAGCCGATTTATCAAGAATGGATAGCAGCTTACGGCGGAGAGTGGTTCCGCTCTTTGGTAGAAGAACAAATTGCCAGGCTTGATGAGATTGCTGAAAAGGTAACAGATGAAGATAAGGAAAGAATGAAGGAGCATTTTATCCTTAGCAGCCAATATGAGTACTCATTTTGGGAAATGGCTTATCGTTTAGAGACATGGCCTGTGCATAAGGAAATACTAGAAGTATAAAGGAGATTGAAACATGAAAAAAGGATTGAAATTAACGGATATATTAGTCACGATCGTGATTTCCGTAGCATTTGGAATCGTTTATATCCTTTGGGGTTCGATTTATTATTCCGTTAAACCATTAGGATTACATCTAGATCAACTTATTTATGGAATGTGGTTTATAGCTGGCCCCGTCGCCTTTTTGATTTTACGGAAACCGGGTGTGGCACTTCTGGCAGAGATAGCTGCAGCTTCAGGTGAATTCTTTCTAGGTTCACCATGGGGGCTGTCCGTACTCTTATATGGGGTGGTCCAAGGTTTGTTCGCTGAACTGGTATTCATGGCGTTCAAATATAAAAAATTCAATATGCCGGTGGCCGTTTTAGCTGCGATAGCTTCCTGCCTTGCATCAGTAATAATGGATTTTGCCTACGGGGAAATAGGTGCTCTCACTCTTTGGAATTTATCGTTATTCATGATAGCGAGGTTTGTGGGTTCCATATTCTTTGCAGGTGTAACTGCTTATTATCTAGTTAAAGTCCTGGAAGCAACAGGAGTAACTAATCTAGTTCGTCCAGTTTCAAGTAAAGATTATGCAGAACTGGACCAAAAGTAGAGGTTGATGGCCATGAAACCAATCGTTTCTGTTGAGAAGTTAAGAATGAAATTTCCAGGTGATGGGTCTTTGATTTTCAAGGACCTATCCGTCTCGATTGATAAAGGTGAAAAAGTTCTATTGTTGGGACCATCAGGATGTGGTAAGTCGACTCTTTTGCAAGTGTTAAGCGGATTGATTCCGAATTCCATCGAAGTCCCGATGAAAGCGGAGAAATTGAAATGCGCTTCTTCATGGGGATATGTTTTTCAAGACCCTGATAGTCAGTTTTGCATGCCATTTGCCGATGAGGAAATTGCCTTCGTCCTTGAGAACCTTTCCGTCCCTAAAGAAGAAATGAATGAGAAAATCCAAAATCATATTCGTAAAGTAGGATTGAACCTAGGCCATACAAGTATAGAAACATTATCAGGCGGGATGAAACAGCGTCTGGCAATCGCTTCAGTATTGGCCCTTGAACCGGAAGTGATATTTTTAGATGAACCAACCGCCATGCTTGATCCGGAAGGAACTAAAGAAATCTGGGATTTGTTGAAGGAAGTCGGTCGAGACAAAACGGTAATTATCGTCGAGCATAAAATCGACCATGTTTTAGAATTCATCGAACGAATCGTGCTTTTTAACGGTGAAGGTGAAATCATGGCTGATGGTCCAAGAGATACCATCCTTTCACTATATAAAAAGGAAATGAAAGAACATGGAATTTGGTTCCCTGGTGTTTGGGATGAATATATACAAGAGAATGCCCCCATTCGGGAACAACAATTTGCAGACGGTTCACCCTTAGTGCATGTGCAAGGCTTTAGCGGTTTTCGGAATAAAGAGGAAAAAATCAAGGTTGAAGAATTGATGGTCCATTCAGGGGAATGGATTGTAATCAGGGGAGAAAATGGCGCGGGAAAGAGTACTCTTTTGCATGCACTGATGCAGTTCATAAAAACGAATGGTACGTATGAATTAATGGGAGCCCCTATTAAAAGGATGAAAAATCTAACCGATCATATGACGTTTGTCTTTCAAAATCCTGAGTTTCAGTTCATTGCAAATTCTGTATATGAAGAGATTGCTTATTCATTGCGAATTGGAAAAAGGCCACAACAAGAAATAATGGAGAGAGTTCAATCATTGCTTGAAGTGTTCCGCCTAGAGGCCCATCGGGATAAACATCCATTTCAATTATCAATGGGTCAAAAGCGTCGCTTAAGCGTAGCTGCCTCTATCGTCATAGACAAAAAAATCATTCTCTTGGATGAGCCTACCTTTGGCCAAGATTCGAAAAATACCTTTGCATTACTGGAATGGTTTGAGGAATATCGAAGGCGCGGAACAACAGTGATCATGGTAACTCATGACGATCATATTTCGAGAAACTTTGCAACCAGGATCTGGACGGTTAAAGACGGAAATGTAATAAGTGATGAAAAGGTCAACACGCAATCCGGATTTATGGAGACCAAAGTTTTATCATTTTAAAAGGAGTGTCATGTAGATGAATGTTTCAAGTGCAGAAACATGGCTCCATAAGGTTAATCCAAGCCTTAAACTATGCGCATTGCTTGTTTTATGCATTGTGGCATTATTCATTCATGATCTGAATTATATGATGAATGTGACCATTGGTGTTTTATTCTTATTTTTGTGTTTTACGGGGCATTCGATGAAACGCATCTTACTTTTGTCAATCCCTTTTTGTTTCATTTTTATATCCACTTCTCTAGCAATGATTTTATTCGGTAAAGGTGAGACACTTTGGTTTAAGTGGGGTCTTATATCGATTACGGAAGAAAGTTTCATGAGGGGATTACTGGTAGGCTTTCGAGCTTTGCTTTTTGCGGCACTTGGTTTAACTTTTTCCTTGACGACGAGACCTGTGAACTTGTTTTATTCCTTAATGCAGCAAGTTAAGCTTAAACCGAAATATGCTTATAGTTTCATGGCAGCTTTAAGGCTCATCCCCATCATGATGGAAGAGTTACAAACGATACGAAACGCGATGAAGGTACGCGGTTTCGAAAGGGGAAAAGGGATCAGATCGGTATATTATAAAATGAAAGCCTATTCCATCCCATTGTTATCCGGAAGCATCAGACGTGCTCACAGAATCGCGGTTGCGATGGAGGCGAAGCGATTTACAGACACTCGGGATCGAACATACTATTATGAATTTGGGTTTTCAATAAAAGACCATGGATTCATTCTGTATTTTATCATCCTGCTGTTGGCAGCGTTTTATCTATCGGTTCATTTCCCGCTACTACCTATTTGATTTTATGAGATTGCAAGTTTACTAGTTAGGGGTTCTAAGTATGAATGCACAAGAATTGCATATTATTTCTACTGGAAAACAGCCAATTGAAAAGTTCGTAGAAATCGCTTCAAACATTCAGGAACATGTTGATTTCTTCTATCTAAGGGAAAAAAATATGAATGCATCAGAACTCTATCGAGCAGTGACCCTGTTACATAATAATAAGATTCCGCTTTCTAAGATCATCATTAATGACAGGGTGGATGTAGCCTGGGCGCACAAAGTATTTGGTGTGCAATTGGCTTTTCATAGTTTAGATGCAGGAGTCGTAAAAAGAGCATTTCCAGGGATGAGTGTTGGCTGTTCGATCCATTCCATGGATGAAGCAAAAGCCGCTTTTTGCTACGGTGCCAATTACGCGATATATGGTCATGTTTTTGAAACGGATTCAAAACGCGGTCTTCCTCCTAAGGGAGTTGAGGAGCTACATGCAATCACAAAAAATGTCAATCTTCCGATTATTGCAATAGGCGGAATAACACCCTCCAATTGTCAAATCGTGCGCGATGCTGGGGCACAAGGAATTGCAGTCATGTCAGGTGTGCTTGAAGCGGAAAATCCGGTTAGAGCCGTTAAAGAATATTCGAAGTCTTTAGGAAAGGAGACATAAGATGAATTCCATATATGATGCAATCATTGTTGGGGGAGGAGTAATTGGTGGATCCATTGCTTTTCAATTAGCCAAACGAGGTAAAAAGGTCCTTTTATTGGAAAAAGATAGACTTGCCAGTAAAGCTTCCGGTGCTGCAGCCGGGATGTTAGGAGCACAGGCTGAGCTGGATGCAGATAACCCGCTCTTTACATTGGCAAGCCGAAGCAGGGGGATGTTTCCTGCACTGTCGAAAGAATTGAAAGACATAAGTGGAATAGACATCGAATTAGTGAATAAGGGTATGTTTAAGGTGGCGCTTACGGATGACCAGGTTGCAGAGTTGAAGAAAATGATCAAAGTCCAGCAAGATGCGGGACTTGAGGCGGAATGGTTATCTACTGCCGAAATAAGGAAAACGGAACCGCTTCTTTCGGATGAGATTAAGGGAGGCATGTTCATTCCGGGGGATGGACAAGTTTCAGCAACAAGTCTGTCGCTCGCTTTTACTAAATCTGCAGCTGCCCTTGGTGTGGATATAAAGGAATTTGTCCATGTTTTTGATTTACGTACGGAAAATGGATATGTAAAAGGAGTGTCCACTAATATAGGCGAATTTTCAAGTGAAAATGTAATTGTGGCAAGTGGGGCTTGGAGTGCTTTCCTCCTTGAAAAGTCAGGAATAAACCTCGATACCTATCCGATAAAGGGGGAGTGCTTCTCCGTCCTGACTGATCGTCCATTGCTTGAAAAAACGATCTTTTCACATGGCTGCTATCTTGTACCCAAAGTTGGCGGGAGAATCATTGTCGGGGCAACGGTAAAAGCGAACACTTTCGATCAAAAGGTAAGTATGGAAGGGATCTCAACGTTAATAGAAAAGGCAACGCAATTGCTTCCGGCAATTAAAGAAACCGAGTGGGAAAAGACATGGGCAGGTATACGCCCCCAAACAGGGGACGGCCTTCCGTACTTTGGTGAACATCCAGCATACAAAGGACTTTTCATTGCAACGGGTCACTTCAGGAATGGTATCCTGCTTTCTCCAATTACAGGTGTACTTATTGCGGATATTGTGGAAGGGAAGACAAACCCTGAATGGTCCGCTTTTCGATTGGAGCGTTCGATACAGACCCAATTTTCATAATGGAGGTGAATGAATTGGAATTGATTATTAACGGGGAAAAAATACGGATTCCTGCTGATGAGTCAACAGTTACAGGACTTTTGCAACACTTTAATTTACATCAAAAAGTAGTGATAGTTGAATTGAATGATGAAATATTAGCAAAAGAAAATCAAAGTGAAACACTTTTGTCAAATGGGGACAAGGTCGAGATTGTACATTTTGTAGGAGGCGGATGATATGTTAAAGATTGGTTCTTATGAATTTTCTTCTAGGTTATTATTAGGTACTGGGAAATATCCAAACTTCGATGTTCAAAAGCAATCAGTGGAGGTTTCGGAGACGGAAATATTAACATTTGCAGTTCGGAGAATGAACATTTTCGAAGCCAGTCAACCAAATTTTTTAGAAAAGCTTGATTTGAAAAAATATACACTCCTTCCCAATACAGCAGGAGCCAAGACGGCAAAAGAAGCAGTGCGCATAGCCCAACTTGCTAAGGCTTCTGGTTTATGTGACATGATTAAGGTGGAAGTCATCGGCTGTCAAAAAACACTTCTGCCTGATCCGATTGAAACCTTAAAAGCTGCTGAAGAATTAGTGAAACTGGGATTCACTGTATTACCCTATACTTCGGATGATGTTTTGCTTGCAAAACGCTTGGAAGAAGTGGGCTGTCATGCAATAATGCCTGGTGCTTCACCGATTGGCTCAGGTCAAGGAATTATAAACCCACTGAACTTGCGATTCATCATGGAACAATCAGAGGTTCCTGTAATTGTTGATGCAGGGATTGGAACACCCTCCGATGCGGCAATTGCCATGGAATTAGGTGCGGATGGCGTGTTGCTTAACACTGCAGTTTCCGGAGCAAAAAACCCAATCAAAATGGCGAAAGCAATGAAACTTGCCATTGAGGCAGGTCGCATGGGTTATGAAGCGGGCAGAATAGAAAAAAATGAATACGCCATTGCAAGCAGTCCAGTTGAAGGAATGAGCATTGGATGACTGAACGTTATTCACGACAAGAAATTTTTGGCCCTATAGGGAATGAAGGACAATTGAAAATTCGCAATAAACACGTTTTGGTGATTGGAGCGGGTGCTCTCGGTACGGGAAGTGCAGAAGGCCTTGTACGAGCAGGAATTGGGAAACTGACCATTGTTGACAGAGATTATGTGGAGTGGAGTAACCTGCAAAGACAACAGCTTTATTGTGAAGAAGATGCTGAAAAAAGAATACCGAAAGCTGTGGCAGCGAAGAATCGTTTGAATGCGTTAAATTCAGATGTTATCGTAAAATCGCATGTTGCGGATGTTTCGGTGGATGAACTGGCAAAGCTCGTTGAAGGCGTGGATTTAATATTGGACGCCACGGATAATTTCGATACCAGGATGCTAATTAATGATAGCGCACAAAAATATAAAATACCCTGGATTTACGGGGCCTGTGTAGGGAGTTATGGGATAAGTTACACGGTGATCCCAGAGGTGACCCCATGCTTGAATTGTTTGCTGGAAACGGTTCCGATTGGAGGACTGACCTGTGATACGGCGGGAATCATTAGTCCTGCTGTTCAAACGGTCGTTGCCCATCAAATGACGGAAGCCTTAAAAATCCTTGTAGAAGATTATGCATCACTTAGAAACAAGATCGTTTCGTTCGATCTTTGGAAAAATGAGCATTCGTCCATAGATGTAGCGAAATTAAAAAAAGACAGTTGTTTGTCTTGTGGGACAAATCGTACTTATCCGCATCTATCCTATTCAAATCGTATAAAGACTGCCGTATTATGCGGGAGGGATTCTGTCCAGATTCGGCCGGCGATCAAACTTGAAAGAGACTTAGCGGAACTTGAAAAAAATCTGTTTGCACAAGGTGGCAAAATCGTTAGAAATCCCTATTTACTTTCATTTTCAATCGGAACCCATCGAATGGTTGTTTTTAAAGATGGACGTGCTTTGATCCATGGAACAAAAGAAATCTCAGAAGCCAAAACTTTATATCATCGTTATTTTGGCTGAATAACTGTAATGAACGGATCTGAAATCCAAGGTAAAGTGTTTTAAAGAGGTACCGATAATTTCTGCATTATAATAGGAAGTTATCGATCATTCTTCTTGCGACTTGATTGCTGAGTAAACATCAAACGAAAGCGGTGTCTGCCTTAAGGGCGGCACCGCTTCGTTATGGAACGTTTATAAAAGCTGCCTACATATCATGACTGCTATTATGCTTCTGACGGGAGTGCTGTCTATTTTTTACCTTATGAGAACCGCTTAACGGTGCAGGTTGACCTGTGTTATTCCCTTTAGGTGCGTTGTTTTTACCATCATTTTTGTTCATGTCCGATCCCTCCTACTTCTTAAGATAATCAGTCCGTGAAATTTTATTCACATACATATATTTGCAAACCTCGTACATGCTATGGATGGACACTAATTAAGGAGCTGAACCAAATGCAGGATAAACAAGATAAGCGAAGGACATTCCAGGAAGCCCAGCAAAGCTATCAACAAGTATTTGATGTATATTCATCCATCGAGAAGAACGCACCGAATTACGGAACGGAATTGAAACATGTGAAGCAGGAGGTGAACGAGGCCTATCAGCAAATTCAATCTGCTTTAGTCACCGCTTCCGAGCATCAGAGAGAACAATTGAAACAATTCGAGCAGGATATTCAGGCAATCGTCAATGAGGTCAATTCAGAGGACTATTGAGTGACTGGTTCTATCCGGCGTTTCCTGTTTTTAGAATGGAATAGGCTTCTTGAAAAATGCAGTAAATCTGCCATTTCAAAAAGCCTATCTTATTTAAAGCCTAGAAATGAGGGAAATCATTGGTTTTTCTTTCTTTTTTTATTATTTTGCCTTTGCATTTCCGATAATGGCGGTTCATTTCCCAGTTCATCATTATACCCAGCTCCATTACCTTGCGCTTTTGCAGCATTCATACCTGGTATAACATGATTTGCCTTTTGTTTTGTCATTTCGACACCTCCACCCATAGAATGCGATAATGTTGAATGATTATGTATGAATGACCAATATGTTTTACTGGAATAATTTATCAGGCCAAAAATAGGGTATTTTCGATAAATTGCATATCAGTAAGGCTTCCTAAATGCACTTTAATATGTGGGGAATTTTTTTCTATAAGAGAAACTTATCAAAAACAATAACTTTCTTGTTATTTACTTATACTCATTTCTATATTAGTATTAAGTTGAAGGAAGAGTTAGGGTGGGAGAAGAGAGAAGAAATTCGACAAACTAACTTTTTTTACTTATATTTATAGTAGACATGGTTTCAGAGAACCAGGTTTTACTTTTATGTGCAGAATAAGTTCTGACAGTTTAATTGGGGGTAATATTCATGACGAAAAATGACGTATACCAAGCGCGTAAATCCTTTGAAATTGAAGGGGAACGCTACAACTACTACAGCCTAGACGCTATTGAAAAAGCAGGGGACGGCCAAGTATCACGCCTTCCATATTCCATTAAAGTCCTACTTGAAGCAGTACTTCGCCAAGTAGACGGAAGAGTAATCACAAAAGAACACGTTGCGAACCTTGCTAAGTGGGGAACAAGTGAGCAGCAAGATATAGATGTTCCGTTCAAGCCTTCACGTGTTATCCTACAAGATTTCACTGGTGTTCCAGTTGTTGTAGATTTAGCTTCTCTACGTAATGCATTCGCTGCACTTGGTGGAGATCCTGATAAAATCAACCCGGAAATTCCAGTTGACCTTGTAATCGACCACTCTGTACAAGTTGATAAAGCAGGTACAATTGATTCTCTTGATGCCAATATGGATCTTGAATTCGAACGTAATGCAGAACGTTACCAGTTCCTAAGCTGGGCTCAAAAATCATTCAATAACTACCGTGCGGTTCCACCAGCAACTGGTATCGTTCACCAAGTTAACCTTGAGTACCTTGCGAACGTAGTACATGCGGTTGAATCTCCAAACGGCGACTTTGAAGTATTCCCTGACTCTGTATTCGGTACAGATTCACATACTACTATGATCAACGGTATTGGTGTTCTTGGTTGGGGTGTCGGCGGTATTGAAGCAGAAGCAGGTATGCTTGGACAGCCTTCATACTTCCCAGTACCAAAAGTGGTTGGTGTGAAACTAACTGGTCAACTTCCTAAAGGAACAACAGCTACTGACCTTGCATTGAAAGTAACCCAAGTTCTTCGTGCACACGGCGTAGTTGGTAAATTTGTTGAGTTCTACGGCCCTGGAGTAGGATATCTTCCACTTGCTGACCGTGCAACAATTGCTAACATGGCTCCTGAATACGGTGCTACAGTCGGTTTCTTCCCAGTTGATGCAGAAGCTATCGATTACATGCGCTTAACAGGCCGTGATGAAAAACAAATTAAAGTTGTTGAATCTTACTGCAAAGAAAATGGATTGTTCTACTCTCCTGAAAACGAAGATCCAGCTTACAATGATGTTGTGGAAATCGACCTTTCAGCAATTGAACCAAACCTTTCAGGCCCTAAACGCCCGCAAGATTTGATTCCACTTTCTCAAATGAAACAATCTTTCCATGATGCTATCAATGCACCTATGGGTAACCAAGGTTTCGGCATGGACAATTCTGAATTGGATAAAGAAGTAACTGTTAAATTTGCCGATGGTAAAGAAACGGTAATGAAAACAGGTGCGATTGCAATTGCTGCAATCACAAGCTGTACGAACACTTCTAACCCATACGTAATGCTTGGAGCAGGTCTTATTGCTAAAAAAGCAGTTGAAAAAGGATTGACTGTTCCGGATTATGTAAAAACATCATTGGCACCAGGTTCTAAAGTTGTTACTGGTTACCTTCGTGATGCAGGTCTTCAACCATACCTTGATCAATTAGGGTTCAACGTAGTTGGTTATGGCTGTACAACATGTATCGGTAACTCAGGTCCATTAGCGGACGAAATCGAAGCAGCGGTTTCTGAAGCAGATCTTCTAGTAACTTCAGTACTTTCTGGTAACCGTAACTTTGAAGGTCGTATTCATCCACTAGTGAAAGCAAACTACCTTGCTTCACCTACTTTGGTTGTGGCATATGCTCTTGCTGGAACTGTGGACTTTGATCTAAACAATGATTCACTTGGTAAAGATAAAGATGGCAACGATGTATATCTTGCTGATATCTGGCCATCACAAGAAGAAGTTAACGCTGCTGTTAAAGCAACAGTTACACCGGAATTATTCCGTAAAGAATACGAAACAGTATTCAACGATAACAAACGTTGGAATGAAATCCAAACAAGCAACGAAGCAATTTACGCTTTCGATTCTAAATCAACATACATTCAAAATCCTCCATTCTTTGAAGGATTATCACCAGAACCAGGTTCAGTTAACCCACTTTCTGGCTTGCGCGTAGTTGGTAAATTCGGTGACTCAGTAACAACTGACCACATTTCTCCTGCAGGTGCAATCGGTAAAGATACACCAGCTGGTATCTACCTTCGTGAAAATGGTGTGAAACCACGTGACTTTAACTCTTACGGTTCTCGTCGTGGTAACCATGAAGCAATGATGCGTGGAACATTCGCAAACATTCGTATCCGTAACCAAGTTGCTCCAGGTACAGAAGGTGGTTACACTACTTACTGGCCAACAGGCGATGTAATGGCTATCTATGATGCTTGTATGAAATACAAAGCTGATGGAACAGGTCTTGCTGTCATTGCTGGTAAAGACTACGGTATGGGAAGCTCTCGTGACTGGGCTGCAAAAGGTACTAACCTTCTTGGCATTAAAACAGTTATCGCTGAAAGCTTCGAGCGTATTCACCGTTCTAACCTTGCGTTAATGGGTGTTCTTCCTCTTCAATTCAAAGAAGGCGAAAACGCTGAAACACTAGGATTAACTGGTAAAGAAGCGATTGCTGTTAAAATCGACGAAACAGTTAAACCACGTGATATCGTAACAGTTACAGCTACTGATGAAGCTGGAAACGTAAAAGAATTTGATGTACTTGTTCGTTTCGACTCTGAAATCGAAATCGACTACTACCGTCACGGTGGTATCCTTCAAATGGTATTACGTAATAAATTAAAAGGCTAATTTAAGCTTTTGAGAGCGGCAAACCTACATGTGTAGGTTTGCCGCTTTTTTTTGTGTCAAGTTTATGAAACATTGAGAGATCATGATATGATTTAATGGAATTGCACTTTTCCGCATACCCTTTTATTGTTAAGATGGAATAGGGAAGTTGTTCTATTTCTGGAAATGGACTAATATTTTTATTGTAATGGGACTAGGGGGACGAGTATGATTAAAAAGATTATTGCTTCGGTGGTCTTACTGTCACTTATTACGATAGCGATCGTACAGGCGATGGATAATGAACCGAGAGGAGTGAAAATTGGAGCTAAAGCACCGGATTTCACCCTGAAAACTTTGGATGGGAAACAGGTTGAATTATCGGATTATAAGGGGAAAAAGGTAATGCTGAATTTTTGGGCAACGTGGTGTCCGCCTTGTAAAAAGGAAATGCCGGATATGGAGAAATACACACAACAAGCGGGTGATGATGTTGTCATACTAGCAGTCAATATTGACCCTGAAAATGATGTACAAGGATTTGTGGAGGATAATGGAATTTCTTTTACCATACCGCTTGACAGTCAAAGTGCAAAAGAGGCAGTGAATGATCGCTATAAGATTTCGAGCATTCCGACGACTTACTTCATCGACAAAGAAGGCATTATCAGGAATAAGGTAATTTCAGCCATGACATTAAAAGATATGGAACGAAATATAAATAGTATGCAGTAGGGCAATCTTATAAAGTTTAAAGTGATTTACGACACATTACAAAATCTGACGGAACCTTATGAGGCTCCGTTTTTATTGTTTGTTAACAAAGTTGTCAAAAATTAATGGAAAAATCAAAAAAATTAAAAAAATATAGTTAATGTTTATGAAAAAAGGGTTAAAGTATAGAGAGTGGAGAAATTGGATTTTTATCAGATTAAAAATCTGATAATTATGACAATTAATGGAGTGAAGGCCATATAGTCATAATTTTACGTTAATTAGGCAATGCTGAATAGTATATTAAAAATAAGTAGGTGAAAGCATGAAAAAAAGAAAAAGGACATTTGAAGAATTAATTAAAGAAAACAAAAAGGAATTATTGATGGACGTTAAACAAATGGAAAGACTTGAGGAACGTCTGGAAAAAAAACATATGCAAAAGGCTGAATAAATTTTGCAAAAGATTCCTTAAAAAGAGCCAATGCCATGAAGGTCCCTGCACATAACCCTGTCAAGTAGACAATAAAAAAAGAGTATTTCAAGCTGCGGCCTTTTCTCGATATTCAATCGGGGAAAGGCCGTTAAATTTTTCCTGGAAGCG
>NZ_JBFUHM010000012.1:0-118845 GCF_056402395.1 Peribacillus sp. P4_B1 | reverse complement strand
AGGTAAGACAAAGTTGATTGGAGCGGGTGTTCGAGACTCCTGCTTAGAAAAGCGCGTCTAGGGGAGACACCAAAGGCGAAAGCCGAGGAGGCTCCCCGACCGCCCGCGGAAAGCGAGTGCCCTACGTTCCAATCAACGGCCAAATTGTACAACTCATAAAAAATAGACAAACTCGATTTTCCTCGAGTTTGTCTACAGGAGCTCCCATTGGGGAGCTCCGAAATTTTCATTATTAAATCATTTTTAGTAAAGCCCTGAATTCATGATCCCTAGCCAGATTTTTGACCTTCTCGCGATCATACTGATAAACCGCATCGTCCAAAGAGCATGAAATTGGTACATCACATTTTATTTCGGCCAGTTTTCTGGATAAATGAAGCATATCTACGGCAGATTCAATCTTAGCTCTCTGCCCGTTTGTCAATGAAGCAACATTTTCAAGAATCCCTTCGATATTTTGATACTGAATCAATAATTTCAACGCTGTCTTCTCCCCAATTCCTTTAACTCCGGGATAGTTATCAGCTGTATCGCCCATTAAAGCTTTTAAATCGATCATTTGTCTTGGAGTGATCCCTTTCCATTCATAAAAGCTATCAGGATTATGAACTTCATAGTTACCATATCCTTTTTTTAACAATAGTACAGAAATATTTTCTTCTATCAACTGGAGCATATCTTGATCGCCTGTCAATATACCCACCCGGCTATGTTGGGCAGATGCCTTCGCAATTGTCCCGATACAGTCATCCGCTTCATATCCAGAGAGCCCTATGTTAGGGATATCAAATGCTTCAACCGCTTTTTTCGCTAAGTCGAATTGAGGGATCATTTCGACCGGAGCTTCTGAACGATTAGCCTTGTATCCATCAAATAATTCATTTCTGAAAGTCTTGCTGCCCATATCCCAGCACACCGCTACATGGCTAGGTGAAAAATGATTCACCGCTGTCAGCATATGCTTCAAAAAACCTTGGACGGCATTGGTCGGGATGCCTTTGGAGTTAATCATGAATTGACCAGTAACGGCCGTTGCATAAAAAGCTCTAAATAAAAGCGCCATTCCATCGACAAGCATAAAGGATGGATGCTGCTCATTTTCTTTCATTAACACATTATCACCTCTATCATGATGTACATCCATTTTAACATAACTATCCTCTTTTTTAAGGATCGTTTAATTGGAAAAAATATTATTCAATCGGATTATCATCATAGGAGATCCAGTCACTGAAACTGCCAACATATATCTTCACATCTTTAAAGCCCGCTTCTTTCAGGGCGATATAATTGGGAGATGCCGTTACACCTGAACCACAGTAGACAATGATTTCCTTATCCCTGCCAATGTCTGTGAAATTTTCCTGAAGATCTTCCTTGTTTTTATAATAGCCATTATCCAAAACGTTCGTCCACACCTTATTAACTGCACCAGGTATATGGCCTGCTTTTTTATCAATCGGCTCCTCGATTCCCTCGTACCGTTTAGATTCCCTTGAATCCATTAAAACGATATGGTCAGGCCTATTCATTGTATAGTCCTTCACTTTTTGAAAAGATGCAAGCACGGTTTCATTTAAATCGATATGATATTCTCTAGTACTATTATTCGTTTGATTCGAGTCAATCGGATAGCCCGCATCCTTCCAGGCGCGATACCCCCCGTTAAGAACATAGACTTTCTGGTGCCCAAGATAGCTTAGCAGCCAGACAAACCTAGAAGCAAAAGAACCTTCCCCCCCATCATAAGCAATAAGCACCGTATCATTGGAGATTCCATTTGATTCTAGTTTATCTTTAAACTTTTCCAGGTCAGGAAGAGGATGTCTTCCGCCGTGTTTAAGAACTTGCCCCGATAAATCCTTTTCGAGATCGAAATAAACAGCGCCGGAAATATGTTCTTTCTCGTATTCATTATGCCCTGCATCAGGAGAACCCAGCTGAAAGCGGCAGTCACAGATCCTGATATCACTAGAATTCAACAATGGCAACAGCTCTTCTTTTTCCATTATATAACCCATATGCATAGCCCCCTATTTCAAAATGGTCCAAATTAATTGATTAAGCTCCGTTTCCATGTTCTTCCCTGGAGGAAGCTTATTTATTTCATTCTTTAAGGAAAGTGATTTCCCTTCTAATAATGAAAGATTCTTTTCGCTTTCATTGTTGCTTATAAATTCTTCCTTTTGTTTTGCTTTAAATATTCGGGTCATCCTGGTTTTCATTTCTTGATCGATGGTAACCGATTCAAGTAATTCCCAAACGGATAAAGGTGGCAATGCCCCCTTTTGGATGATATGTTCCAGGATTAAATACGAACGGTAAACTTGTACCCATGTTTTTAGTCCTTTTCTTTCAGAGTCCCTTGTTTTTGTCAATTGTTGAAGGTTGTCGCCCATCATCCGATAGTAATGATGTCCTAGTGTCTTTTGGGAATAGCAATCCGCTATCAAACCATTCATCTTCCTATAATAATCCGGATGTGTAATCAGCTTGATTGGTGACTGAAATAATTCAAATAGTGCAGGATTACTCTTTATCGTAAGACGGGATGATTTAAATAGATCCCAGCCTTCCATGTCATATATGTTTTCTTTCAAATGAATCACTTCAACTGCAGGACTCAAGCTGAGGTAAGATCGCTTATCATTATGAACATATATAAACCGAACATCGATATCCGAATGGACGGATGGTAAACCAAAAGAATGGCTGCCAGTAACAGCAGCCATCAAAATGGTCATATTCTTTTTTATTTCCAGGATTTTCAATTTTGAAATAAGGTTTTCTTTCATGAATGAACCTCGTTTCTATTTCGAATGCATTTTTGCCAATTCAGCTACTGCATTTTCATAATACGGTAAATCTACCGTTTCCTCCATTGCTGCACGTAAACCTGCAAAGATCTCCGATATTTCCGTCTTAAACTCTTTTTGAATCGCAAGTAACTCTTGATCAAGGACTTCATTATACATTTCGAAAATCCGCTCACCCTGTCCTTTTACATACATTAGGGCAGGATCATCCAAACGCTTCTGAAGCCCTTCGCTCATTTTCAATTTCTCATTTTTTTCAAAGAAAGATTTTGGATTTTTAAATAACGCCAATTCCTTTTTGAATTCCCCAATTTCCAATTGGACAAAAGCTCCTGTGAATTCAAGGGACTCCCTCTCATTAGGTTCATAAGGCTGTAATGAAAGGGTTTTTCTTACTTTTTGAATTTGCTGAAGCAAACTGCTTTGTTTCTCGTTCAGCAATTTATTTACGAACATTTCCGTCCTTAAAGCCGTTGCCCGCATTTCCTGGGCAAGGTCAAAGCCCAACGCATCCAATAAGTTCTTCATCGCTTGCTTGAGGACAATTTTCAGATCCCCCCCATCATCCTTTAAGACGGCCGGGTTGAACGATTCCTTGAAGAAATCATTAAATCGGAAAAAGACCCGTTGCTTACTATAGAAAGTCAATTCATCGATTTCTTTTTTCAAACGTTGCTTTTCCGCATCCCCTTTAATGACAGAGAGCAGTTCCGAAATGGACTGTGCCTCATGTGAAAGGGAGTCCAGAGCTTTTCGTTTTGCCTTTTCATCCTGCATGGAAGCTGCAATTACATCACGGAGCAGTTCTTCCGTTCTTTTTACGGCCGCTTTAGCCGATTCGATTGCAAGTCCAGTTAAATCGTTTTCGATGAAAGCATCGAATTGGTCTTGGAATTCCGAAATACCGCTATTTTGAAGGAATGAATGCTTAAATGAACCAGGCGTCTGTTTTTCCATCAATGCTCCCTTACTCGTAAGCGGGAACAGTTTTGGAAAACGGATTCCGAATCCATTCAATTGATCTGTGACATAATCCATCACTTCGTCCAATTCGTCAGTGGTTTGTGCAAGATCGACTGCATTGACAATGAAGAACATCTTATCCATCGCGAAAGAATCTTTTACACGTCCAAGTTGTATCAAGAACTCCCTATCTGCCCGTGAAAATGGGTGATTATAATAGGTCACAAAAAGGATGGCATCCGAATTCTTAATATATTCGAAAGCTGCTCCTGTATGTCTGGCATTTATCGAATCCGCCCCAGGTGTGTCAACAAGCACCATCCCCTGCTTTGTCATTTCACAGTCGTAACGCAATTCAATCAAATCAACAAGGCACGACTTGGACTCTTCTGCAGCAAAACGTTTAAACCCTTCAAGATCTACCGTAATCACATTCCCTAAATCATCTTGGTGCTGGGGCATCCCTTGATGGAAAGCCCTTAAGAAGGATAAATGCGTTTTCCCTTTGTCAACTTCCCCTGCCTTCGCAATGATTTGCCCTGCTATGTGAAGTGCTTCATCCAGTGTCTTTGCCGATTTATCAAAAGCTGCCAAAGCCAGGCTCACATCTTCTAACAGCATCGCTTCCGTCTTTAATTTGACGGTTGCCGTTCCATGTGGATGCTCAGCATCTGAAGACATGATTTTGTTGATTGCCGCAGTTGTCGGATTAGGTGAAACAGGAAGGACACTTTCTCCCATCAGTGCATTGGCAAAGGAAGATTTACCCGCACTGAATGCACCAAAGAGGGCAACCGTGAAAGTCTGCTGTTCCAGGCGATTTGCCTTATCTGTCAATTCTTTATAAAGTGATTGAAATCCTCTCAAAGGCTGTATAAGCTTGGCTGCCTGATGTAAACTCGTTGCAGTCTCCATCAGCTTTTCTTTTCCGCGTAAATCAGCAGCATCAGATGAAGAAACAGCTATAGAAGGAACAGCTTCCTTACTTTCTATATCATGATCCGTTTCAGGTTGTTCGTCGACGTGCATTGAATTACTTCCTTTATCGATTCTCATGATTTTTACTGTAATATTTTTTTCTTCTTCATTCCATTGAGTTAAAAGCGTATCGATATCACGCTCATTAACTGATGTTTCAGTTTGATTGGCAATGGCCTCTAATCGTTCCGTTTGGTACTTGATTTCCGCGTTCATCGCCGCTGTAACTTTAAGGGCTTCCGCAAATTCGGAAAAACCTTCAAGTTCCTTATCTATGGATATAGACTGCTGTTCCACTATTCCTTCCATAACGGCGACCATTCCATTCAAAAATCCTTCAGATATTTCACGTGCTTTCTTCTTGATAGCTGAGGCTAAATCATTCGTATAGTTTAAAACGTATTCACCTGTAATATCGACTTGGGGCTTTAAAGAGTTTTTTATGTAGGCTTCCGTTACCTCGATATGAAGTCCCTGCGCCTTACTTTCAAATGTTGAATCATGGATTTCCGCTTGATTAAGCGTTTTAACCGCCAATTCTTTAAGATGCCATTCAAGCTGGGTTTTCACCTTTTCTTGTAAATCGGCCAAGAATGCTTTAATACGTTCCTCACGCTCGGCCTCAGTTTTTTTCTTGGCAAATAATAGACCCATTTTAAAATCCGGCTGAGCCGATTCCAAGAAAGATTTACCTAGGTCCCGTGTAGCCGCGGGCATGATGTATGCACTTTTCAAAATTGTTTCTAATGCATCAGCATATTGGACCTTGATGTCCTCTATTCGTCCAGTTAATGATTTTTTTTCTTTTAATAGGCTGTCCACTTGATTCGTCAACTGAATTCGCTCTTCATGAGGAAGGTCTGATAATACTTCTAAATCCTCGGCATGTTCCTCTTCATATTGTTCCTTCAGCCAAATAAGGTGCCTTTCGACAAGCGCTTTAGCCGATTGCATGATGGCATCTTTCCCATCATTCTGACCTTTGTCTGCCATTTCATATATAAATTGCCGAACGACTTCAATTTCATTTTCGCTATTGTTCAAATCTCTTACAGATGTATAAAAAATCCCATCAGGATATACATTCCAGTTCGCAAATGCTTCAGTAACGGAAAGCTTGAAGTCTTGGAAGCTAAGCTCATTCTCATCATGCTTATCGATCATATTGATAATTAAGTATGTCGGCTTTTCAGCCTCCAACAATTCTTTGGTGAATAGGAAGTTGACTTCTGATTGGACGTGATTATAATCCATAACATAGAAGACGACATCAGCTAAATGCAAGGCGGATTCCGTAGAAACTCGATGTGCATCATCCGTCGAATCAATTCCTGGCGTATCCATGATTGCACATGATTCCGGCATTGAAAAGTGATTGGAACTTATCGTTATTGCCGATACTGAATCACCATCCTTGGCAAATTTCTTGACCTCTTTAAAATCATAAGGTGCAGGAAATAAGACTGGAGGCTGATGATGGTAAAAGACTTTGGCATAGTCTTCCCCTTTTTGGACCTTTACCGTATTTGCACTCGTTGGAATCGGACTTGAAGGCAATACTTGATCACCAAGGAGAAAGTTGATCATACTTGATTTACCCGCTGAAAAATGCCCGCAAAAAGCAATGATGAACTCCTCATCATTCACTTTCATGATTAATTGTTTCAGTTTATCTGCATTGCCTGTATCGCCTGCCGATTGAAATTTATCATACATGGCAGTCAAAATCCCCAATTTGGACCGTTGTTTTACTGTTTCTTGAATCATGAATCCATACCCCTTAATCTATCGTCATTTTAATACTCTTATTGTAAACGATTTCGTTTGTTATTCATACAGTCAGCTTTAGTTTTACTTTATGATTTATTATAGGCCATGTTCAAAAAAAAACCACCTATTGGCGGATTCATGCAGTTTGATTCATATCTTGTTAATTCATTTGAATAAAACAGGCTCTTTTCGTAAAGATTGTTGTTTTTAAAACGAAACTATTTAAGGTTGATTGGAGCGAGCATCTGGAGGGGAAATCAACCACAACTCACTACCTGGTAAATAGCAACAAAGTATGTGAAAACAGCCATAAAAAAAACCAGGATGATTACCTGGTTGTAGGAGTGGGGTTAAATGCAGCTCGGTTTTCCATTGTTGACCCGGTAAAGGGTTTAACTGCCTTTGCCGGTTTTTGAATATTATTTAATACATGTTTCATCACAAAACCATATGTAGCGATTGTCAATAAAATGAATAACCAGACCATTACCAACACCATCCTCTTATATATTGAGTAGCTTTAGTTTTATTATAAAATTTATCGATATTTGATTGAGAATAATTTTCATCTTCATTTAGAATCTTATCATGAACGATAATCATTTTCAATAAGAAAATAAAGTTTTTATTATTTTCCCTTAAAAACCGTAGAATATTCCGTATGTTCCTTTAATGCCTTTTCTTCGAGGGGGATTCGAACCGCCATCATCCATGCGTTCAAAAAACTAAAGATTATAGCTGTATAATATGCATTGAATAATAAAGAAATAACTATAATCTCCGTTGCCACTATTATATAGTTCGGATGTTTGAAATATTTATAAGGACCTTTAATGACTACTTCGGCATTAGGAACCACTATGATTTTTGTATTCCAATGTTTTCCCAATGAACTGATCACCCAAATCCTTCCCGACTGCGCAATCAGAAAAAGGATCAGCCAAATCGGCCAAAGTCCAGCCACATCCCTTTCATAAGCGAGCACTTCAATAATGAGAACAATAAAAAAACTAAGGTGCATAAGAACCATCCATCTGTAATGGGACTCACCGTATTCTACAGCTCCTGCACCTTTCAACTGCTTTTCATTTTGTTTGGCAATATATAATTCAACCAGGCGCTGAATGGCAATCAAGACGATGAAAATGGCAAAGAGCATCATTCCCACCTCATTAACACAAGTTCAGATGAAAAACCAGGCCCCAATGCTGCAGCCAATCCCACCTCACCTTTATTCCCGCCACGCTGCATGAATCTCTCAAGGACGTACAAAATAGTTGCTGAGGACATATTTCCAAATTCTCTTAATATTCTCATTGATACTGCAGTCATGCTTTCATCGAATCCTAGGGATTCGTGATAAGCATCAATTACTTTTTTCCCTCCAGGATGGGCAATGAAATCTTTTATATCCCCGAGATCCATTCCATTTCCCGCTAAGAACTCTTGGACATTCGGTTTAAGCCAATCCTTGATGATTGTAGGGATATCTTTCGAAAATATCACATATAAGCCTTGGTCTTTAACATCCCACCCCATTACATCCAATGAATTTGGCATTAGCGTGGATTGCGAATCCAAAAATTTCAAATGTAGTCCTTTTCTTGAATACTGTTCATCCGGCACATCATCACCGCAAACCAAAACACAGCTTACTCCATCAGAGAATAAGGAGGTTCCAATTAAATTACTTTTGGAGATATCATTCCTTTGAAAAGTCAGACTGCATAACTCCACACTTAAAACAATGACCTTAGCCGTCGGGTACGCTCGGCAATATTCAAAAGCACGTGATAGGCCGCTCGCTCCCCCTGCACATCCAAGCCCCCATATCGGAATTCTTTTTGCATGCGGGTTAAATGGAAGTTCATTCATTATCCTGGCATCAATGGTCGGGGTAGCAACCCCTGTGCTTGATATAAAAAAGAAAGCATCTAGTTCGAATGCCTGCAGCTCTTCTTGTAAAAATTCTGGGTTGGTTAAACATTTTTCTATAGCCTCTTTCCCAAACTTTACAGCCTGCTTTATGTATAAATCATTCCGATCAGCAAAAGAATGATCCTTTTTAAACCAATCAAGATCATTTGAAAAATATCGATTTTCCACTTGTCCATTCGTAAAGGCCTTTAATAACCGATCTATACTCTTAAATGAGGATCCAAAGATTTCTCTTGAAAATTCCATGATTTTTTCCTGTGAAAGTAAATATGGTAGCTTTATATGTGATGCAGATAATAAATATGGCATGATCCCACCCCTTATTATTCATGATATGGTTAATATACCCACCAAGATATCATTTATGCTCTATAGCTTAATGGTCATCTAAGGTGAAACTCTTGAATTTTTCGCAGCAGAACTAAGACAACATGCTAAGCCGGCAATATCGCCACCTCCTTAGCATTTGCGAGAATACAATCATGGATTTTACACCTCCCGTCATTGAGGGCCAAACAAAAATGTATAGGTTTACATGAAGCAAGCAATTTACCCATTTCATTGGATGGCGTAGGCACCCTACATATCATCTCAATGATCAAAATGTAATTGGAAACAATAAAACCCCCTTACCTAGATAATCGGTAAGGGGGCTGCTTTCATTCTTCCTTCTTTACTGAAGATTGATTTTGTACTTGTATAATGATATTTTGAAACTCCTCTTTACCGCACACACTGCACCTATACTCCTGACTTAAAATGGTCCGACAATGAATACAATATTTTTTCTCCATCTCTATCACTACTTTCCTGAACATATACTATCAATATATTCAAAAAGTGACGAGAGTTTCCTTTTATCTGACAAAACTCCATTTCATTAAAAAACTTCATTTAACAATGATGAGTTTTCGGACTAATAAAAAATGCCCTCTAATCCTCATCATCTGTGGATTAGGGGGCATTTAATAGTTTACAGAATCTATTTTTAATCAGGCAACATTCTGTCTTTCAACACGGGCTTCCTTTACTTTCCCTTTTGTAGGGACGATGTTAAAGACGATATTCAAGAAAATGGCTGTCAAACTTCCAGCCACGATTCCATTATCCGTTAATATTTGAATGCTTTCCGGAATTTGAGCAAATAGCTCAGGAACGACCGTTACCCCAAGTCCCATACCTACGGAACAAGCGATGATCAATAAGTTTTCTTGAGAGGCAAAATCCACCTTACTTAACATCTTAATTCCAGCGGCAATAACCATGCCAAACATGGCAACCATTGCCCCGCCTAACACGGACGAAGGGATAATGGTCGTGAATGCACCAATTTTCGGGACAAAACCAATGAAAATGAGCATCCCTGCCGTTGTATAAATGACATTTCTTGTTTTAATACCCGACAATTGAATTAAACCGACATTTTGTGAAAAAGCTGTATAAGGAAAAGCATTAAACAAACCGCCAAGCATGATGGCAAGCCCTTCAGAACGGTATCCACGTGCCAGATCATCTTCCGAAATCTCTTTGTCCGTGATTTCTCCTAAGGCATAATAGACGCCAGTCGATTCCACTAAGCTGACTATCGCCACCAAAGTCATGGTAATGATCGCCGTGATGTTGAAAGTCGGAGTGCCAAAGTAGAAAAAATGTGGAAGATGCAACCAACTTGCACTTGCAACTGAGCTAAAATCAACTTTCCCAAGGAAGAAAGCTGCAAGAGTTCCGACTAACAGTCCTAATAATATAGAGATGGAGCGCACGAATCCCGTTGAGAATTTATACATGAAAATGATGAAAAGCAAAGTTCCAAAACCAAGGGCTACGTTATCCAAGGCTCCAAAGTCAGCAGCACCTTGTCCGCCCCCAAGATTGTTGATGGCGACAGGAATGAGTGTGATCCCGATGATCATAACGACTGAACCAGTAACGACCGGCGGGAAAAACCTAGCCAGTTTCCCGAAGAACTTACTAATTAAAACGACGATTAATCCCGACACTAAGATGGCCCCATAAATGGTGGTGACTCCATATTGGGTACCTACCGCAATCATTGGGCTGACTGCCGTGAATGTACAGCCTAGAACGACGGGTAGGCCGATTCCGAAGAATTTATTTTTCCAGACTTGCAATAAGGTCGCTATTCCACACATTAAGATGTCAATCGAAACTAAATAGGTTAACTGCGCAGCAGTTAAACCTAACGCTCCCCCAACAATCAATGGAACGACGATCGCACCAGCATACATTGCAAGAACATGTTGTAATCCTAAGGAAGCAACTTTTAATGGTGATTGATTAGACATTGACAGTTGCCCCTTCCATTTCCTCAACGAAAGTGATCTCACCGAATTTCAACTTCGCAATTCGTGCCAGGGATTCCACTTGAAACCCTTGTTCCCGAAGGTCCTTACCACCACTTTGGAATGCTTTTTCAATAACGATTCCGATTCCGGCCACTTCTGCTCCAACCTGCTCACAGATATCCACCAAGCCCCGGGCAGCTTGTCCGACCGCAAGGAAGTCATCGATGATCAGAACCTTATCACCAGCTTCTATATATTTATTGGAAACTGTAATTGTATTGGTTTCTTTTTTTGTAAAGGAATGAACGGACGCCGTCACTAAATCATTTGTCAAAGTAAGTGATTTACGTTTACGGGCAAAAATTAGCGGAACTTCCAATTCCAAGGCAGCCATCAAACCAGGTCCAATGCCTGAAGATTCAATGGTCAGCACTTTCGTTATTTCCTTTTGTTCGAAACGTTTAACGAATTCTTTACCTATTTCTTTCATCAGCATAGGATCCATTTGATGATTCAAGAATGAATCTACTTTTAAAATATCTTCTGATAAAGCTTGACCCTCGGACAAGATTTTTTCCTTTAAAAGTTGCATGAAGGTTCCTCCCAATCTTGGATGTTTATTGACCTATAAACCATGCAAATGTTTCCCAGATATAAAAAAGCCCAAGAAACATTGCAACACTTTTTTTGAGTGAAGCAATATTTCTTGGGCATGAATGAAAAATGAAATAGCAAAATCCTTCCATTATGCAACAAGATCAATTACTCACCCATAGTCGAATTATTTACGGTAATCCGGTAGAAACTTGCAGGCCATATTCCTGCTATTATACGAGTGAAACTTTATATTTTATTAATATATAAATTATAACAATGCTGTCTTATTTTGAAAAGTCATTTTTAACAAAAACCGAACTTTCAATTAAAATTATAAAACATTATTCGTAATTTTAGAAAATTGCGAAATCCCCAAGACTAATTAACCTGGATTTACCATCAACAAAAAGCCATCACTTGAAATTACGGGTATTTTTCAAAGAATTAGAAATATTATAGTCGCCTAAATGATACCTTTTATTGATGTTAACAAAAATGCCCACGGTTCATAAGGATTTAAATTGTGTGAACCATTGAAAAAAGAAGAAGACCTTGATAATTATTCCAAGGCCTTCTCTAATTAAATTCATTTGATTTTATAAACTTCTTTATATTTATTTTCAAGATACTTTATTAAATACTGAACATTCAGGCCTTCCCCTGTCGTTTCTTTCAAAATCTCTAGGGGCTCTTTTGTTTTTCCATATTTATGTATCTTTTCATTAAGCCATTTCCTGATTGGAGCAATATCGCCCGCTTCCAAAAGCCCATCAAAATCAGGCAAATCTTTAAGCATCGACTGCTTGATTTGGGCTGCATACATATATCCCAATGCATACGATGGGAAATAACCAAAACTGCCATCTGCCCAGTGTACATCCTGTAACACGCCCATTGCATCATTTTCAGGAACAATTCCCAAATAATCCTTGTATTTTTCATTCCAGACTTCCGGTAAATCCTTCACTTCAAGTTCTCCATTAAAGAGAGCCTTTTCCAGTTCATACCGAATCATTATATGTAGGGGATAAGTTAGTTCATCTGCTTCAATACGGATGAACGATGGTTTTGATTCGTTAATCCCCCGGTAGAATTCATCCAGCGTCACATCATTGAATTGTTCAGGAGCATATTCTTTCAATAGGGAGAATTTATTTTTCCAGAAGCTATAGTTCCGTCCAATGAAGTTTTCAAAAAACAGTGATTGGGATTCATGGATTCCCATTGATGTCCCATTATCGAGCAGTGTCCCGGTTAACTCTTCGGCGATATTCTGCTCATAAATGGCATGTCCACATTCATGAATGGTACCAAAGATCGCCCCCCTAAAATCACATTCATCGTAACGGGTCGTCACCCGGACATCGCCCCTATTTATTCCAGTAGCAAAAGGGTGAACTGTTTCATCCAGCCTGCCAGCCTTGAAATCGTATCCTAGATGTTTTAAAACTTCCAGGTTGAGGCGATGCTGTTTTTCTTTTGGAAATTCTTTATAAAGGAACGCTGTTTCAGGTCTATTTTCGCTTTTTGCAATCTGTTTTACCAGAGGTACTATACTCGACCGAAGCTCACTGAATACGCTGTCAAGTAGATCTACAGTCATGCCGGGTTCATACATGTCTAAAAGGGTATTATATTTCTGTCCTTCGTATCCCCAGTACTCTATGAATTTACGGGTATATGCAACAACTTGCTCCAGATAAGGTTGGAATAACGAAAAATCCGCTTTTTCCCTTGCCTCTTCCCAAGCACTTTCAGAGCGGGATTGTAAAATGACGAATTCCTTATATTCGTTTGCAGGAATCTTCTTATTCCTTTCAAACTCTTTTTTACACTCTTGTACCATCTTATTCGTCGTTTCACTAAGAGGCCCCTTCGAAAGTTCCGTAATGAAGGATTCCATCTTTTTACTTGTGGTCATATTAAAAACCTCAGAGGAAAGCACCCCGATCACTTCAGAACGCTGCTCAACTCCCTTTTTCGGTGCACCTGTCCGTAAGTCCCAAAAAATTAACGCGAGCGCTTCATTATAGGCCGAGATTTTCTTGACATATTCTTTAAATTCTTTTTCTATCAAATCTATACCTTCTTTTTCCATATTCACAACTCCTTCCAACTACACTTTACCATATTATACAAAAATCTTTCTTATCAGAACTACCCGTTAAAAAAAAAAATAAGAGCCAAGGGCACCTCTCCCATGACTCTTAGATTAAATTGACTTAAAGCGTTACAGGAAGAACGGATACAATCTTCTCTTTCACCTGTTCCGAGAGATCCTTTTCCATCAAAATCTGTACGGTTCCCGAATCATTGCTAGTCCTGATCAAACGCCCTATTCCCTGACGTAATCGAAGGAGCATGTATGGGAGATCCACTTCTTCGAATGCATCGGTAACCGAATTACGTTTGGCCTCGAACACTGGATCGCGTGGCGGGAATGGAAGTGAGTGTATCACTACATTTTGTAATGAAGGCCCTGGAACATCAAGTCCTTCCCATAAATGATAGGAGAAAAGAACAGATTGCTCATTCTCTTGAAACTTCTTAACAAGCTCGCTGATTTCCGCTTCCCCTTCAAAATAAAAAGGATAGGATGATGTTGGGCAGTTTTCCTTGAACCAATGCAATTCTTCTTTTGATTGGAATAACACAAGCGTTCGGCCCTCATTTTCCTCAATTGACTTCATGGTGTATTGAAGTTTAGCCAATTGGTCTCCGTTTTCGAAGGCAGGCATGTTCATTTTCATGACTTCATCGTAATCAAATGGTGATTCAACAGAGAAGCTGTCATACTTCTCTATCCCTAAGCTATCTGCAATGTATTGGAAAGATTTATTATCCGATAATGTCGCCGATGAAAAAATGTAAGGGATTTTTTTAGAGAATACCTGTTCAGACAAAATATCCTGTACAAGCCTTGGCATAATGACCAATGTTTTGGTCATTTCATTTTCTTCAAACCAGGAAACGGCCTGTTCATCCTTCACAAATAGAGAAATGGAGTAGCCCAGCTGTTCTAAATATTCTTCTGTCACTTTTAAATCATAATCATTGATCGTATACATTTCCGCCTCGAAAACAAGGTTCTCCTCTAACTCTTCAACCTTTTTATGCAGCTTTTGCGCAAAGCTTGTTATTTCCTTGGACATTGGGATTTCATAACGATTAGATCCGGTGACATGTATGGATTTTTCATCCAACAAATCAAAAAACTCTTCATTAATATCAATTAAGTCCTCAATGATGTATAAGGTTTCTTCACGAACCTGATTGGCAGTAAGCAATTCTAAAACCGAAGCAAGGGTTTGTTCCCCAACTTTATAAGTTAAAGCCTTTTGAGCAGCAAATTCCAGTAGATGACCTTCATCAAAGACAACACAGCTATGTTCAGGCAACAGTGGTAACTGTCCTTCACGCTTACGTTTTTCCTTAGTCCAAACATGTTCCATGAAGAAGTCATGTGAACAAATGATCAAATCGCTTGATTTTCGGTAGTGGTCCCGCGATAGGGTCTGTCCACAACGATGGCGCTTATCACAAGTAAAACAGTTTTGAAGCTGATCCCAGCCAACTTTAGACCAGTCTTCATCATTTAAATATGGATACTGTTTACGGTCCCCATATGCTGAATAAGCGTTCATCGATGAGTTATCATGGACAAACTTGGGAAGTTCATCATAGAGTTGATCTATTCCCTCTGAATCTTCATGATTCACTGCGTAATCCAATTTCTTAAGACATACATATTGATCGTGATATTTGGCAAGCCGAACATCCACTTCAATACCTAAAGCATTCTTAATTTTTTGGATGTCGCCTTCTTCTTTGACAAGCTGTTCAATCAACGTTTCGTCTGCACACGAAATAATTGCCGGTTTATTCGTATATCTCGCATAACAAATCGCATATAGTAAATAGACCAAGGTCTTACCGGTCCCTACCCCTGCTTCAGCAAAGCTTACATTCTTTTCTTTAAAGGCTTTTTCTAACTGAAAAGCCATGAAGATTTGTTCATCACGCAGCTCAAATCCTTTTTCGGGAAGAATATCGTAAAAAACATCACCGATCCATTCTGAAAGCTTATCGTAAAAAGAATCTTCCTTTGTTACCGAAAAAGGCAGTGTTTTAAGCATCTTGGTCTCCCCTTTTATCTATCATCAGTGTATCGATCCGCATCATAATATTTCTAGGCAAAAGGATATTATCCTTTATTTCACATTAATAGTCAAGATATTTACCCTACCATAAGAAATGAAATGTAAAATATGTTTTTCTTCTATGTATGCTGCCATGTTTCCAGACTTGTAAAATAAAAGACAGGCTCCAAAAGAGAGCCTGTCTGTAAATAATATAGGGTTGAATTAAGCTTTGTTTACGTTTGATGCTTGTGGTCCACGTTGACCTTGTTCTACATCAAATGTAACGTCTTGGCCTTCTTCAAGTGTTTTGAAACCTTCGCCTTGGATAGCTGAGAAATGTACGAATACATCGTCTCCACCTTCACGTTCGATGAATCCAAAACCTTTTTCTGCGTTAAACCATTTTACTTTACCTTGTTCCATTTTTGTTGCCTCCTAGTGTGTTCTCCACACATTATATTACTATCCTTGCTCAAAAGAATATTAAGGTATTCCTTAAATCTGAACAAAAATAATTCATTATTAGAATAACAGAAAAGGAAATGATAAGCAAGACTGGAACCTATTATGAATAAATCGTCCTGACTATTGAAATCCTCCGTTATATTTTACCTACTCATTCACCTTGAGGCTGTCTCGGCGGCCTTTTTCCCCAATATTGATAAAGGTCTGCACGGATGAAACCATTGAACAGTTTCCTTTTTTTCGTTGCAGGCTTACCGTAATGCTGTTCGAAGTCAGGATTGGAGGTAATCATGTATACTGACCAGGTGTCAAGCTTCTTGAAAGCTTGACCCATTTCTCTATACATCTGCTCAACCGCTTTTTGCTCACCAAGACGTTCTCCGTAAGGCGGGTTCCCGACAATGACACCATACTCTTTCCTAGTCGAGATATCCCTCACCTGCATTTGTTTAAATTCAATCAGATCACCAAGGCCGGCTTCAAAACTATTCGCTTTAGATATATCGACCATTCGATGGTCAATATCACAGCCGGTTATGTCCAAGTACTGATCATAATCGGCTAAATCTTCAGCCTCAACCCGCGCTTCATCCCAAACCTTGCTGTCCATCCATGACCAGGTCTCAGAAACGAATTCCCTGTTAAACCCAGGTGCTATGTTCTGCCCAATTAAGGCAGCCTCGATAGGAATCGTTCCAGATCCACAAAATGGATCAATGAAAGGTTTATCCGGTTTCCAATTGGTCAGCATGATTAACGCAGCCGCCAATGTTTCTTTAAGGGGCGCCTCCCCCTGCCCTGTGCGATATCCCCGCTTATGCAAACCAGCACCTGAAGTGTCCATGGTAAGTGTCACTACATCTTTTAAAATAGACACTTCAATTTTAAACAAAGGACCAGTCTCTGCAAACCAAGATACTTGCTTATATTTGCTTTTCAATCTATCAACAATCGCCTTTTTGACGATAGCCTGACAATCAGGAACACTGTAAAGCTGTGACTTAACCGATTTTCCACTCACAGGGAACTCAACATCGGCTGATAAGTAATCTTCCCAATTCAAGGCCTTTGTTTTTTCAAACAACTCATCAAATGAATATGCTTTAAATTCTGCAACTTTAATTTTAACCCTGTCGGCACTCCGCAGCCATAAATTAGAGCGGGCAATGGCAGATTGGTCCCCTTTGTACGTGATCTTACCATTCTCGACTTGACAATCGTAACCAAGATCCCGAACCTCCTTAGCGACAATTGATTCCAATCCCATTGCTGATGTTGCGATAATATCGAATTGTTTCATTTATCCTGCACCTTCTTTCCATTAATCCAACTCTATTGCATATCTACCTAAATTCCCCTAATTAAGAATAAGGTATCGATTTTAGACATGTAAACCTTATTTAAAAGTTCCACTGGTCAATTTATATTTTGCTTATAGTCCGTCATTGATTGCCTAGATTAAATGTCATTGTCATGTAGTAGAGCATTTTTTTAATAACCGGGATCAACGCGATAAAATAAAGTTTAACTCAATTATCTATGTATCAATAAGGTAGGCTGCAAATATTCATGAATGAAATCCTCCAAGGCAACGAAGGGCCATTTATTCACAACCAATTATGTATACTCATAACAAAATGCTTAAGGCATGTCTTAATACCTTCAAATAAGGGCAATCAGTAAAGGTAAAAAACCTTTTATAAATAGGGTACCCATAATCCAGGAAATGCTTAACACTTCAACGCTATTTTTTAAATCGTTACGGTCAGATGTCAATTAGCCATTGTCCTTCTGCTGAACACTTTCAATTAGAAATCTTTCGATGGAATTAAAAAGTTGCCAAGACCTTAGTTTAACACAGCATGGTTTCAGAAAACGAAAAATAATTTGGAATGCCCGGCTTTTTATAAATGGGCAATTCCCAAAAACAAAAACTCTCCTTTTAAAAGGAGAGTTGTGCTTTTGGTGTCATATGATAACGTTCTGTAAGCCATGTTTTGTTCCTCAGTACTGCAAGCGACTCGCGTCTCGTACTTCGGCGGTAATCATCTATCTACAGAAGCATGGCTTCTGTCCTTCTCCTCGTTCAATTCCAAGGAAGAAAGCGCCCCTACCATTAATTTGGGTTTCTCGCTCGTGGGGTTTACCTCGTTCCACCCTTTACATTTCTGTAAAGGCTCCGTCACTGTGGCACTTTTATAGGTATTCATGCCATATCCAAAAGGACTTAGGCATTTTCCCAGCCGTCAGCAATCCAAGATTGCTGCCCAAGCTTATTTTTTCGCCAGGCACGAACACTACGGACATCGCAGTCCGTGCGAGCATGGACTTTCCTCTACTGCAAAAATGCAGCAGCAATTACCCAAACGTTAACATAACATAATTGATTATACTCCATTATTCATTAAAACACAATACCTAAATCAATTTCACTTTTAACATGCAAAACCTCAATCAAAAAGCTTGTTTCCAAAAACGTGCTTTTCCAAGTTGGATAACCGTTTAAGGATGTCAAAGTTAGTGGTTCCCGGAGTAGCACTGGGAGCAGGTTGATTTGGACGTTTTGTACTCTCTTCGGCTTGTTTTTTCAATTTAAGATTTTCTTGTTTAAGATCTTCAATTTCCTGATGGAACACTTCATAATCTTTAATGATCAGATCCAGGAATTGATCCACGTCTTCTGGTTTATAACCGCGCATTGCTGTTTTAAAATCTTTTTCAAGAATATCTTTAGCCGTTAATTTTATCTTATCGGATAGCATAAGACTTCACCTCAATACTTTCGCCAATACAATCGACTTTTTATTATTTTTTCAAATCTGCTTGGGTTTGTCAACGAAACACCTTTTTATCTGCATAATGATGTTTCAGTGAACGATATGTACCCCCATGAATCTGTATCTAAATTTCATCATAATATGAATATGCTTTAGAAACAACTTTTAATCCATAATTATTTTCACTCCGTCATTCTTCGGACCAGCTGCCTTCTTCCGCAGCCAGTTGCAGATCATCAAAGTTTATCTGATAGATAGGGTATGGCTGTGTTTCAGCCTTTTTCATCGCTTCGAAATATGGATATCGTGCTGACCCTTCTTTTTCGGCTTCGAAAATGATGAGCATGGCGTCACTTTTATGAACCATATACCTATTTTTGATTTTCAGCTGTTGCGGCCCTTCATATGGTTTGTTGAAAATGGACTCAACAAAATCGGCACGGGCCAATATGGAACGGTAATAGTCTTGATTCGTCTCGTTCCATGACTCTTCCTGTTTCAGGAAAGGAGTTAGCACCCCTAATTTAAGCTGACTGTATTCTTCCTGTATATCGAACACCACTTCGGCACCCCATAGCTCCGTACCCAACTGACCTGATATGATCACCCATTCCAGCCCATCTTCCACCAATGGAAGAAGACGTTGCTTCATCGCTTTCTTAATATATTTTACGGCTTCATGGTCATTTTTGAATATCCCGAATTCAAAAGCCTTATAGCCAGTCATATACAAAACCTTCATTGCTTGGTTAATCTCCCTTTTAACATGTTTATGTAAGAAAATAAGGGCTAATTAAGCCCTTACTTTTTTTAGTATCCGAAAGGCATAGGCGGACAGCATGGGGGGGGCGGACAGCATGGGTTAATCGGTGGCCTTCCGCAAATCAAGTTTTGCGTAAAGCATTGGTTCACCACGGATTGAGTATGTGGGAAGTAATGCTTATACGTGTTCAAATGTTTATTGACAGTTGTAGTGTGTGATGGATGAACGACAGGAATCACTGTGTTCGATACATTCGTATTAACAAATTGCTGTGTTGGAGAGACTTGCGCTGGGGCAAGTTGAGTAGGAAGTGCTTGCGTTGGGCCAAGTTGCGCTGGAGATACAGCCGATGGACCATATTGCGCTGGAGATACAGCCGATGGACCATATTGCGCTGGAGATACAGCCGTTGGACCAGTAAAGGCTCCCATTACGTTAGAGTGTTTATGTTTCCCGGTTGATGCGCCCATTACTCCAGGAGCGTTCCCGTATGCTCCCATTACATTGGATTTATTTCCTCCACAATTACGAAAATACATATATAATTCGTCCCCTTTCATTATGATAAGTTTAGTCTTACCATTACAGACTATGAAAAAAAGGGGAGACGTGTACTGATGAAATGACCTATTTATACAGAATAAGTATAAAACTATGTATGGCCGTCAATAAGTACACTATTATAATATATGGCTACCCTTCAAATGCACTGTGGGTAATTTTCTATAAAAAGGAATAGAGACTGTCTTTTAATGATGTAAAAATAACAATCGTTAAACAAAGGACAACAAAAAATAGAAATAAAGTCGTTTTATACATTTCTCCGCTCCGCTTTCAACTTAAATTTATTTGATGTAAAGGTATGAAATGAATGCTTCGGAAATTCACCCTCAACTCTTTCCATTTTACACATTATAGTTGAAGGCTACAATATTTGTATCCATATTTTTTATTTTCGGCATTTCGCACTTAAAAACAATTCTGATTCGCTTATCTTATACAGACATACCCTTGGAATCCTCTTTCATTTCGAGACGTTTAATCCTCTTTTCCAATTCCGACTTTTGTTTCACCACAATGGTACCTTCCCTCAACATCTCTTGATGCGCGTTTAATGCACATTTTAGAGCATTGCCGACTTCCTTAAATTGATGTTCATATAATTTTGCACATTCAATCTGTGCCTGTATCCTTATTTGAACATTCCCTTTTAAGGCGACCTCCTTCCAAATTTCCAACGCTTCGTTGAATTGTTTTTGCTTCTTTTTCTGAAAGGCTATGGCATGGCCAGCTATTATCCGATCTTCCTCATTTCCCGCTTCCACTATTTTTTCATAAGTCTCGACCGATTCCTCTTTTTTTCCTAGATAAGCGAGCCAGCGTGCAATTTCCATGGAATCTTCCGTATATCCATCAATTTGGAGGATTTTCCGGGACAAATGAATATACAATGTGATCAGTGATAAAATATCCAATTCATTATGCTTCATGATCCCAAATAAAATTTCCGGATTTTTCCTCTCGACAAAATCAAAATAAATCATCGGTGCCAAATATCCAGGAATATCATCTTCTCTATGTACACCTAGAATATCCGTTTCGACTGCTGATAATTTAACTCGTTCCAATTTGTTTCTCCAAAGGCGTCTTGAAGCATGATACAAATCGAAATGTCCGAATTCCGGTAGTTTTGGAACATGTTCTTTAATCAAGGTATGTCGGGTTTTCAGCTGGGGCCAATCAAAAGATTTACCATTATATGTGACAAGCGTTTCGTAATTGATGTTTTCCAGAAAGCTTTGGTAAAGCGGTATTTCACTTCCGGGCTGCGGCAGGATATGTTGTTTCACCACAACTTCATCACCTTCTAAATAGGCATATCCAAGTAAAAAAATGGTGTTTCCCGCTCCGCCTCCAAGTCCTGTTGTTTCCGTATCGAAGAAAAACAGGTCTTCACTTTTAACTCCCCTAGCGGATAAGGGATGCTCCAATGGAGTTTGATTCCACTCTTTTACGATCTTTTTCAGCTCAGAAAATGCATATAACCCATGTTTGTGATTTATAGGGTAGCGGACCTCCCTAATGAAACAATAATCATCATCGAAATGAAAGGAAACGGTATCGTTCTTCAGCCACTTTTCAAGATAAGGAATTTCTTCCTTCACTGCTTGGCTATTTTCTTGTTCAGGAGAAGGATGTTTCACTGGTTCTATGTTCATATGCGTTTTCAAACGGTTCAATTTATTTTTCAAAGACAAAAAATACACCTCTTTTCACTTATCCCCGTATCTATGATTGTTTTTCCTTACAAAATTGACCTAATAACTGTTTTGCATCATTTTTGGCTGTTTTCGCAGCGGATTCCGTTCCGATACAGGAAGGGCAGCCGCTTTCACAAGAACAATTTCCGATCATGGATATGGTTTCCAGTAGGATGACTTCAGAGTTTTCATATACTTTATCACTTAGCCCTATGCCCCCCGGATAACTATCATAGATAAAAATGGTTGGTTTTTCATTATGTGCTGCCTTAACCTGTGGATAAACATGGATATCATGCGGATCACACATAACATATAACGGAATCATGTAATTAAGAGCATGGGATGCACCTATCATTCCTTGCTCTATTCGATTTTCGTCCCACTCGAATATATCAGGCTCCATGGAAAGCATGGCCGAACTCGTGTGCAGTTCCATCTCAGGCAGGCTGATTGGCCCTGAACCAATATTTTCATGAGTTTCAAATTTGATTTTTTTGAAGATCGTAGGCATCGCCCGGATGGCGACGTCACCAAAGGCAGCTGTGGTGGAAGCGAAAGTTCGCTGTTTATCCACTTCCAATACAGACAAATGCACAGCAAGGTTAGCATCCGTATAATAGTCCACATTGACTTCACGTACATAAGCTTTCTTTTCATCCCAATCAAGTTCTTCCACCTGAAATTGCATTCCCTGGTGCAAATAAATGGCTTCATCGTGGAGAAGGGTCATTGCACTGAACGTATCCATTTCTCCTATGACCCGGTTAACCGGTGCATTCGTTTGGTCGATGATTACGACATTTTCCTGTGCAGCAGAACGCAGGCTTATATTGCTTGCTGGAAAAGCATCGTTCATCCAATGCCATTTGTCCCCATTTTGGTGTAAGACCCTTTCTTCGGTAAGGAATTCCAGTACGTCCAGAATCTCTGTTTTTCCAAAGGCATCACCTTTTTTAAATGGCAGCTCATATGCTGCACATTTGACATGATCAACCAGGATCAAAAGATTATCGGGATTGATTCTTGCAGTTTCTGGATTTCTGGTAAAGAAATAATCGGGATGCTGGACGATATATTGATCAAGGGCACTTGAACTGCCGACCATGATGATCAGCGCTTCACCATGCCTTCTTCCTGCTCGTCCCGCCTGTTGCCAGGCACTCGATATCGATCCAGGGTAACCAGTCATTATGCAAACCTGGAGCTGCCCGATATCGACACCTAACTCAAGAGCATTCGTGGATACCACCCCATAAATGGAACCATCCCTGAGGCCCTGTTCAATTTCTCTACGCTGTGTTGGCAGATACCCGCCACGATAGCCCCTGATTGATTTGGGCCCCAATTGCTTTGACACGAGTCCCTGTAAATAGGTCAATAGAATTTCCACACGAACCCTGCTTCGCGCAAAAACGATTGTTTGAATTTTATTTTTCAAAAATTCATTTGCGAGCTTCCTGACTTCCAAAACCGCACTTCTTCGAATGTTTAGCGGTTTATTGACTATTGGGGGATTATAGAAAACAAAATGTTTTTTCCCACTAGGGGCCCCGTTATTATCGATAAGCACCATTTGTTTTTCCGTAAGCTCTTCTGCCAACTCTTTTGGATTATTGATCGTTGCAGAAGTACAGACGAATACAGGATCACTGCCATAAAACTTGCAGATCCTTTTTAACCTTCTTATGACGTTAGCCGTATGACTTCCGAAAACGCCGCGGTAAATATGGAGTTCATCGATGATCACATACTTCAAGTTTTCAAACAATGAGACCCATTTCGTGTGATGCGGCAAGATTCCGGAATGGAGCATATCGGGATTGGTGATGACGATATGCCCTGCCTGACGGATTTTTTGCCTGATATTTGAAGGTGTGTCCCCATCGTACGTATAACTATTTATCTCGGCATCCATTTCATGTATCATTTCGTTCAATTCGCTTTTTTGATCATAACTCAGCGCTTTTGTCGGAAATATATATAGCGCTCTAGTTTTTTCATCTTCAAGAATTTTTTGAAGGACCGGCAAATTATAGCATAATGTTTTACCAGAAGCCGTTGGGGTGACCGCTACAAGACTTTCGCCACTGACAGCCGTATCAAATGCGGTCGCCTGATGGGTATACAACCCATTTATCCCCCGTTTTTCAAGAGCATGCTTGATCTTATCATTCATTCGATCGGGAAAAGGAACATGTTTTGCCTCTTTCGCTTCAATTACTTGCCAGTGTACAATATTATCTTTATAATCCTCATTGGTTTTTAATTCCGTGATGACTTCTTGTAAATTTTTTCGCAGTTTCATATAACCACCTCATACTCCTATTCTACCGAATGAACGTTCTATGCAAAAGGGAAACTATTTCCTATTCAAAAAAAAATCAGGAAACGGCTACTCCCGCTTCCTGATCATTCTTTTTCAGTTAATTCTTCTCGACATATCGAATGATTTCTTCGGCTAGTCTGCTCGGAGCTTCCAACATTCCCATATGACCGCTTCCCTCAAGTATAACTTCATTAATATGGCTCCCTTTAACTGAAAAGGTTTTTTCAGCGGGAATTACTTTATCCTTTTCACCTGCAACCAAAAGGACTGGGAGCTTCGTCTCTTTGAGTACATGATTTCTGTCTGTTCTGTTCCTCATGGCATGCAAAGACCCAATCGCACCGCTTTCACTTGTTTTATAACCGATTTCCTTTGTATGTTCAATATTCGGATCATCGGAATTAGCGAAAAGCTTTGGTACAAGTCCATCAATGAAAGGAATGATTCCATCCATTTCTATTTTCCCGACAGATTTTAAACGCCCCTCCTTACCAGCTTCATCGTCAGGCAAAGCGGTAGAATGAATCAGTGAAAAACCAGACAATTTCCCAGGAAACCTTTCTGCGAATGCCAAGGTGATATATCCTCCAAGAGAATGACCAAACATATAAGCCTTTCCGATTCCCTGTTCTTCCATAAATGAAGCAATATCAGCAGCCATATCATCAATCGAGAAAGATGCCCCTATTTCTTCACTTGCACCATGCCCTCGTAAATCAATGGCAACAACTCGGTATTCATCTTTTAATTCAGCAATGATGTTCTTCCAATATTCATGACTTCCACAAAACCCATGGATGAACAACAATGTTTTATTTCCTTTCCCGGTATCTATGTAGGAAAGCTTGCTATTTTCTGTCATATCAATCCCTCATTTCCTTTACTAATCAATCAGTAACGTTATTCCCTCTATATCCGTATCTAAAACCCATTGGTTCATTCACAATTCTTCAGTCCTAACATAGCCTATAGGCAAAGGAATTTTTTAGGAAGGAGAACCGTGATGACCTCTTCTGAAAAAAATAATAATCGAAATCGAAATGAACCCTTTACCCATTTTATTAACAAAATGGATCGATTGTTTTCCGAAAGGCCTCCTAAAGGCATGCTGCAATCTCTTGACGATTTCTTCGGTTCTACTAAAGAACGCAGCTTTCCGGTTGATGTCCATGAGACAAATTCAGAGTATACCCTTACCGCTACCTTGCCCGGTATTGCACGCAGCCAAATATCCATTGATGTGCTGCCCCATGCCGTGACCATTTCTGCAAAACATGTTGATAGGCAGCATAAAACGCAAGGAATGTTTCAAAAAGAAGTTTCAGCCGGTACATTTTCAAGAACTATTTCCTTTCCAAAACCGATTGATGAAGCAAAAGTCACCGCACGACATCGCGATGGCATCCTCACGCTTCACCTGCCCAAAATTAGAGGGAATCGGATTGAAATCAATTAGGCAAATTTAAAAGCAGACTTAAATAAGTGGCTGGGTCACTTGTAAGTCTGCTTTTCCTTTATTCACCATCTAAGCTTTGAAGAAGCCCCCTACTCCTTTGACCATTGACGATACTTGAGAAACTGTATTCATCATTTGTCCAGCTGTATTCATCATTTTCGTTATATCCATGGAACCATCTTGTGTTTTGAATTGATTCATGACCGATTTGATACCAGATGGCTGGGGTTTTTGCATGAACTGTTGCTTTGGATAGGGATTATGAGCCTGCTGCTGACCTTGCGGGGGTCGTTTAGCTGGCTGCAACGGATTATCGAACGGACTAAAAGCCTGCGGCTGCAGCTGCTGATTGGACTGAATCGGCTGCATTTGTGGCATTTGTGGCATTTGCATTTGCGGCATTTGCGGCATTTGCGGCATTTGCGGCATTTGCGGCATTTGCGGCATTTGCTGCATTACACTGTTACTCGGATAAGCTCCAACAGGCATCGCCTGCTGCTGAATTTGTTGGAATGGATGATAGGCCGCCTGCTGATAAGGATCATGATATGGCGTCATATAGCCCCCTGTATCCTGGGTATGATATGGATACATTAATGGCCGTTCAAGATTATGATTATTTTGCAGAGGATACTGTATTGGCTGCTGGTACCCTCCCCAATATTCCGGCATTGATTGAGGATACTGTCTTTGATTTGGGGAGACTTGGTTAAAACCGGATCTCATCATGTTCAATGAGCCCTCCTCTTTTTTCATTACATGGTTCTGATAATATATGAAAAAAGAGGAAATAAAGTGTAGGTGTTTTTATGATAAAATCCGATCGATCTCCGCTTTTACATTATGAAGGATAAATTCGACTGATTGGACATGACTTTTAAATCGCTTGTAACTGGTTTTAGGAAAGAATGCCTGAACGGCCACATCAGAAAGGTTATGAGCGGTTTGTTCGATTTGCTCGGGGAAAAGATGCTTAAACTCGGTTTCTTTCATCCACTCCTTCATTCCGTTTTCCCAATCGATGCATGAGGCCCTGACCTGATCAGCAAACGGCTTGACTTCCGAAAAGAAATCCTTTTCCTTTTCTTCTTTGCGTACATCCTCATAGATATCATCCGCTTGGACCGTATATTTTATTAATTGTTCGGTTAATAGCTGCAGTTTCTCTTTTTGCACAATATATTCCTCCGCACATTTGTTTCCTCTTAGTATAATCCAGTTCTTTATAAAAGGAAATTCTATCGGCTTATACGTGCAATTCGGTGAAAACCTTGTGCTTTATAATTGGTTTTTCCAGAACAATGGAAAAGGAATGGTTTACACCTTCAGCATTCACCCAATAATCCTCGGCTTTCTCAATGGCTTCCTGGACATTGTTAACCAATGTATATTGCTCTGCCCAAAGTTTGCACCTCACTGTATTTACAGTTTCCCCATATGAAATTTCCAAACGATCCAGGCTGGTACTGATCTCAGCTATCATCCTTAATATTTCCTCTGTTGAGACACTTTTATTGACCATGCTGATCCCTCCATTCTATACGTGTACTATTCTTTTTTTTAGTAGAAAGCCCTTCAAGGTTGACAAAACTAGAAGGGAATCGGCAAAGAAAGTGCTATTCACTTAATTTATTATGCCCTTCGACAACAATGGCAGAATGAAGAATGGAGTTTTAAACAAAAATACAGACAGGAGGTGATTTTATGCAGTCGAATGAAAGCAGACAGCAAGAAAACGAAAAACGACAAAAGCCGCCTACTAAAAAGGCAGGAACGGGAAACCCGAAACTTAGTGGGGAAAACCGCCCCTCAACGTAAGGCATCAATACTTGTACAATTAACA
The DNA here is from genome assembly GCF_056402395.1 of Peribacillus sp. P4_B1. Lineage (NCBI taxonomy): Bacteria > Bacillati > Bacillota > Bacilli > Caryophanales > Bacillaceae > Peribacillus > Peribacillus sp. P4_B1. Next base: position 91,441 of record NZ_JBFUHM010000012.1, on the reverse strand, counting down.
GGGAAGGCATAATCGACGCCTTCCCTGTTTCCTTTTAAAAAAACCACTTTTTGATCATTGCAGCGGTGTGCAGCTGCTTTTGTTTATGGTCATACCAATCGGTCAATTCCGGGTCTTCCTCCCATTGGGGTTCAATAAACCAATCTTTTTTAATCCTTTTATTCACATCCCATTGCTCTGTCCCCCCTGCTTGATGATGAATCAATGGATAAACTCCCCTCAGCATCGGTGTTTCATGGTACCTAGGCTTTTTTCGATATTGTTCGTAATCAAATCTAGCCCCGGTTGGTTCAGTCCTGCAGGAAAATTCATAAAATAACGGAAATAAATCTTCAGAAAATAAAAGGCCGGCCAACCTTTTCCCCAATTCAATCCTTTTATCGATATTTCTAAAATTCGAAACGGACGAACCATACAGCCTACCATTGCAGGTAGGAAATAATACAGTGCTAAAATGCATCCAGTCCTGCAGGAAAAATAATATAGAATGAAAAACGAAAGTTTGCTTTTTAATAACAGGCTTTTCAATGACGTTTTGTTCATTTATTATAAGCGCAGTGACTAACTTTTCACGATTTCCATGTTTCCAAAAGGAATACCATTCGTTCGTCATGAATTCAGTAATAAAAAAATAAGGACATAAATGAAACATTGGACGCCCATACTTCGTCGAATAATGATAGAGAAGCAATTGAGGATACGCATCCTGGAATATTCTCCAATTGGCTTCTTCATAAGTTAGGAATAGGTGATGCCTGTATTTAAGGCTAAGCAAATGGGAATACCATATTCCTTCAAGGTCACACATATTCCAGCCTGCATTTCTAGAAACCATCCCGGCTAAAAAAGACCATTGTATTTCTGGGTGGTTTTTGAAAAATTGTTCATATGCCTTTGTTCTTGATATATTATCCCTATTCCCTTTCGCGGTTTGGACTTTTATGGAATGGAGCATTTGCTTTTCCGTATTCAACACTTGCATCTATGTGTCCATCCTTTCCATAGCGATTAATTGTGACATTTAGTTGTACATAAATCCTATCGTTCAAAGAAACAATTCTTTTTATTCACATATTGGATTCTTTTTTTGCTAATATAGATAAGTGAAAAAAAGGAGGGGTAAAAGTGGCATTTCATTATCCCAATGGACGAAGATTTGTACCGCAGGCTTTGGAAGAAAAGAAAAGCCCACTAAAAAAAATCAGTTATAGCAACCGGGGAAAAACATTGGAAGACGATTTGAACGAAACCAATCAGTTTTATTTAGCACACGGTATTGCCGTCATTCATAAAAAACCGACACCCATTCAAATTGTTGATGTCCATTATCCGAAGAGAAGTGCTGCAGTCATTAAAGAAGCCTACTTCAAACAAGCATCGACCACCGATTACAATGGTGTTTATAAAGGAAAGTACATTGATTTTGAGGCAAAGGAAACGAAAAACAGCAGTTCGTTCCCTCTGAAAAATTTTCATGACCATCAAATTGAACATATGAAACACATCGTTCAGCATGACGGAATTGCATTTGTCATCATCCGGTTTTCCGCAATGGATGATATATATTTAATGGGTTCTGAACAACTTAGTTTTTATTGGAAGAGAATGAAAGACGGCGGACGCAAATCTATAACTCTTCAAGAAGTTGAAAGCTGTTCACGAAAGATTACTCTTGGCTTTCAACCGAGAATTGACTATATTAAAGTAGTAGATTCGCTCATCTCAGAAAATTTTTAGTTTTTTTAGAAAGGCAGGTTAGCTGTAATGGCTGAAAAATATAATACTAGAGAAGAACGCCGAAAGCAGGGGCAGACACAAAAAAAGGAACCGAACAAAGGTCCTAAGAAGCCAACCAATATGCTTAAGCGCATTTTCCTTATACTTGTTACAATCGGAATTATAGGCTTGGTTGGCGGAGGAGCTGCAATGGCTTACTTTATAAGCGATGCTCCAAAACTTGATGAAAAGCTTTTAAAAGATCCAGTCACATCCAAAATTCTTGATGAAAATGGTAAATTGCTAGCCGAAGTTGGAACAGAAAACCGGGATTATGTAAATTATGAAGACATTCCCAAACGTGTCGAAGATGCTTTCCTGGCTACGGAAGATTCACGCTTTTATAAACACCACGGGGTGGATTTCTTGCGTCTGGGCAGTGCCGTCATAGCCAACTTCAAACACGGATTCGGCTCAGAGGGTGCAAGTACATTGACGCAGCAGGTTATCAAACGTTCTTATTTAACACCTGATAAGACCATTAAAAGGAAAGTCCAGGAAATGTGGCTAGCCATACAGCTGGAAAGAAAATATACAAAACAAGAAATTTTCGAAATGTATGTGAATAAGATTTTCTTTGCAAACCGTGCAAACGGGATATTAACTGCTTCCCATACTTATTATGGAAAAGAACTAAGCGAATTGAAATTGAATGAAGTGGCCATGCTTGTAGGTTTACCGCAAAGCCCAAGCCGTTATAACCCTTATTTACACCCAGAACGCGCGAAAGAACGCCGTGATATTGTCCTTCACTTAATGAATAAACATGGATATATCACTGAACAGGAAATGAAAAATGCACAAAGCATCGATATAACAGAAGGACTTCAAGAAATCGATAAAAGCAAAAAAGACACGACTGCTTATGATGCATTCATCGATTTGGTCATTGAGGAAGTCGGACAAATGGGTGACTATAACGTCTTTACCGATGGTTTGGAAATCCATACGACCATTGATAAAGATGCCCAAGAATATGTCTATAAAATGTTGAACAGTAATGAGATCGTCAATTATCCAAGTAAAGATCTCCAAGCTGGAGTCACCTTACTAGATACTGAAACTGGTGAAATTAAAGCAGTTGGCGGCGGCAGGAACACGACGGTTAAACGCGGCTGGAATTATGCAACGGACGCCAAGCGTTCACCTGGTTCGACCATTAAGCCAATTCTGGATTATGGTCCTGCCGTAGAATATTTAAATTGGTCCACCTACCATCCAATCAAAGATGAGGAATATACCTACAGTGATGGAACACCGCTTAAAAATGCTTCCGGGAGACATTATGGTACTGTAACAGCTCGCGAAGCACTAGCACGGTCATTAAATATCCCTGCCTTAAAGACGCTTCAAGCAGTCGGCTTGGACCGGGCGCGTGATTTTGCCGTTGACCTTGGCATGCCTTTCAAGAATGAAATAAGTGAATCTGCTGCAATTGGAGGCGGTCAAGACGTTTCTACGCTTGAACTTGCCGGTGCATACAGTTCATTTGGAAACAACGGTATTTATAATAAACCGCATAGTGTGACAAAGATTGTTTTACGTGACAAAACCACCATCAAAAACAAGACGGAATCGAAACCGGTCATGAAAGATTCCACGGCTTTCATCGTGACGGACATGTTGAAGAGCGTCATTAAAGAACCTTATGGAACAGGAAGGCTAGCCAATATACCTAATCTTCCAGTAGCCGGTAAAACGGGTTCAACCAATTTCACGCCTGACCAGCGTGCACGGAACAACATCCCAACATCCGGTGTAAAAGATAGCTGGATGGCGGGTTATACAACCAATTATACAGTCGCAGTATGGGCTGGATATGATAATGCACCAGGCAATAAAATGGAATATCTTGGCGATTCATCTCAAAGGATCCCTAAATCAATTTTCAAGAACTTGATGGAACATATGGCTCAGTCAAAAGAAACGAAAGACTTTAATCAACCTGACAGTGTTGTGAAGGTTGGAATCATAAAAGGTTCCAATCCAGCTGTTAAAGCCAATCAATATACACCAAGCGATAAAATCACTTATGAATATTATGTTAAAGGTCACGAGCCAACACAAGTGACGACAGAATATGAGAAAGTCGATTCACCTGGCATTAACGCTTCTTACGATAAGGAAAGTAATGAAATCAATCTATCATGGTCATATCCTAAAGGTAATGCCAAATTCGAGGTTATGATGTCCGTTGATGGCGGAGCACAGAGCGTGTTAAAAAAATCGAAGGATACTAGTTTAACGATCCCTAATCCAACCCCTGGAAGTAAATATACTTTCTCAGTGGTAGCCATAGTGGATAACCAACAAAGTGATCCTGCCAGTACATCGGTCGAAATCCCTGCAGAAGCGGAAGATCCTAAGGGTACTGACGAGGAGATCAAAGATCCGGCAGAGGGTGAAAATCCAGAACAAGAAACTCCTGCTGAGGGCGAAGAAGATAAGCAAGACGAAGATAAAAATAACAACGGCAACAACGGCAACAACGGAAATGGAATTGATAATGGAAACACTGATAATAATGGAAATGGAAACAATACTGATGATGGAACAGGCAATAAGGATGATGAAGTCGTTGGAGGTGGGGATATTATCACCGACCCTGGGACTGTAGAAGAAGAAAAACCAGGCGAAACCCCTGACCCTAACCCGGCTCCTGAACCAGAAAAAGAGAAAGACAAGGATAAAGAAAACAAAGATTGACTATTAAACGTCTAAGCTAAATGCTAGAGCAGCTTGTAGACAAAAAGGTTTCGGAATGAGTACATTCCGAAACCTTTTTCATTTTTTATTGGATTTGAAGCAGTTATAGAGAAAGACCTTTTCTGGCCCTCGGCAAGCCCAGTTGGCCAACGCGAATACCAAGGTATATTTAATGAATGTCAGTTTGTACAAATAACTGGATCTATACTTAGGCGTCCTACCTTGGAATACTTTCACCTCAAGTTCTTCTTTTAAAACAAAAAAGACTGTTGGCAAACGGGGTTCTGTCTAAATGTTAAAAAAAAGTTGATTGGAACAGGTGTGCGTGACACCTGCGGGAAAAGCGTGTCCAATGGAGACCCCGCAGGTGCAAAGGGCGCCGAGGGCGGACCTCCCGCGGAAAGCGGGTTCCCTACGTTCCAATCAATGTTTAAATTACAAACCCTCAAAAAAACTGTAGACAAACTCAATTTTTTATCGAGTTTGTCTACAGTCTGCGTCTAAGCTAAAAGCTTAGACGTTTCTTTTATTCTTATTAATGATCATGAGCTTCACATATAGTTTCTCAAATTCTCGGAATAACTCACTAAGTTGTCTATAAGAATGGAAAGAAGCGGGTCTTGCAAGGATGAAAGAAATCCTTTCAGCCGCGTTCACCGGAATATTATGAAAGGACTCTATTTGCACTCGGCAGTCACTCAATACCACTGGCTTTCCATGCATCCAGAAGACTGCATTTAAAAATAAACCGATACCCTGCTTCATGAGTCCCAAGGTCCTTCCCGCTTTTCGCTCTGAAAATAGTATGCTGCATTCAGTATCTATTCCCTTCCATTTTTCCAGTAGTTCCTTTATATGCTTTGCCCCCTTGGTCCAAGGAGCATACGACACTACATTATTATAATAAAGTATCTCATACGGGAAAGCCTCGAATGGGATTGATCCATTCCATCCTGTATAGCATTCTTTTTCCAAAATGGTTTCCTTTTCAGGGAAAAAGAACGGATGGTCCAATTCGGCCGGGACTTTTAATGATATGGACTGCGTCAATTGGCTTCTTTCCTTTTCATTCTTTTTTTTCCTTCACGGCATACTTCTAGGAGTGGGCAGGTTTCACATCTTGGTGACTGGGCCTTGCAATGATAGCGTCCAAAGAATATCAGACGGTGATGCGTAACGGACCATTCATCCTTCGGTATCTTAGCCATCAACGTTTTCTCAACATCGAGGACACTATCCTTCCATCGGCATAATCCCAGGCGCTTGGAAACCCTCTCTACATGGGTATCTACAGCTATCGCTGGCACATCATACGCAACTGAAACGACTACATTCGCCGTCTTTCTGCCCACGCCAGGCAATTTAACAAGCTCATCACGATCCCTGGGAACTTCCTTACCGTATTCTTCGATCAGCATTCGCGACAACTTTTGAATGTTCTTAGCCTTGTTACGAAACAAACCGATTGAGCGAATGTCATTTTCCAACTCTTCTACCGGAACGCTTATGTAATCCTCAGGCCTTTTATATTTTTGAAATAAATCCTTCGTAACTTTATTCACTAATACATCCGTACATTGAGCTGACAGAGCAACAGCAATCACCAATTCAAATGGATTGGAGTGATTCAGCTCACAATGGGCATCTGGAAACATTTCCCCCATTGTATCCAGACAATATCGAACTTGAGCTTTATTCAACATATTGGTTCTCCTTCAATTTACATTACTGCTCGAGCCAGTTATAAAAGGGCACATCTTTCAATGGTTGTGTAGTTTCCGTTTTTCGGTCTCTTTTTTGATGCACTCTAAATTTTTTTCCTTGCTCCCTTGCCTGTTCCAAGGTTTTAATTCCATTCTTTTTCCACTCGAACAAAATTCGATCAATGTATCGGAAATTCAATTTACCGGAAATGACTGACTCCCTAAGAGCTGTCTTAATGATTTCAGGTTGATGGTCGTCCTCCATCCACATTGCCAATGTTTCACATTCAAATGGAGATAAAGGGCGGCCGAACTCCTGTTCAAAAATCGTATAAAGGCTCTCTCCCGCTTTTTGGACCTCAGCTGACTCTGACTGTTTCAAAGTTTTTAAGAAGCAGTCCATCATTTTTTCATAAAGTGGAGCCAACGAATATTTTTCCTGTCCGATTTCTTGACTTCCTTCAACCACCATTTCAACAAATCCCCTTTGAACCAAACGCTGGATTAAGAATAGACATTCCGTTTCCTGTAATGTCATTCGGTCAGATAGTTGGGATGGTGCAGGGAAATGGTTACCTTTATCGATAAAGCTTTGCAATTGTAATAATAGGACCATTTCTTGTTCATTCAGTCCCATTGTCTTATAGTTAGTCAACAAAAAGGATGGAATCGTTATCGTTCCTTCCTTAAACCACGCATATAAATGTTCTTTATTCATGTTATTGGACACCTCTGATTAAGTATAACATGAATATGGCTCCCCTAATAAGCTTATAATTTTAACAAAAAACGGTTATCTGCCCAATTTGGCAAGATAACCGCTTCATTACGAGATCAAGGATATAAACGATTTAATAGACGTGGGAACGGAATGGTTTCACGGACATGTTCAACACCACTGATCCAAGCAACGGTACGTTCTAACCCCAAACCGAAGCCTGAATGCGGTACAGATCCGTATTTTCTTAATTCCATATACCATTTGTAAGCATCTTCGCTCAAGCCATGCTCATTGATTCTCTGTTCAAGCAATTCCTGATCATGAATCCGCTCCGAGCCGCCAATTATTTCTCCGTACCCTTCCGGAGCAATCAAATCGGCACAAAGAACGACTTCTTCCCTGTCAGGAGCAGGCTGCATATAAAAAGGTTTGATTTTGGTTGGATAATGAGTTATGAAGACTGGCTTATCATAACTTTCTGCTATCGCAGTTTCGTGCGGTGCTCCAAAATCATCACCCCATTGGATATCATCAAATCCTTGTTCATGAAGGAACTTTATGGCTTCATCATATGTAATACGAGGGAATGGAGCTTTAATTTGTTCAAGCTTCGCTGTGTCACGGCCCAGCGTATTCAACTCAAGCTGACAGTTTTTCAAAACAGATTGGATGATGGAAGATACGAATTGTTCCTGAACCTCCAGATTTTCTTTGAATTCGATGAAAGCCATTTCTGGTTCAATCATCCAGAACTCGATTAAATGCCGTCTTGTTTTGGATTTTTCCGCCCTGAAAGTAGGTCCAAAGGAAAATACCTTCCCTAGTGCCATTGCTGCCGCTTCCATATAAAGCTGACCACTTTGTGAAAGGTATGCATCCTCATCAAAGTATTTAGTGGCGAACAATTCACTAGTTCCCTCTGGTGCGCTTCCTGTTAAAATTGGGGGATCGACTTTAACGAAACCTTCTTCATTAAAGAATTCATATGTAGCACGGATTATTTCATTCCGGATTTTCATGACTGCATGCTGTCGTTTTGAACGCAGCCACAAATGGCGGTTATCCATTAAGAATTCAGGACCATGTGCTTTAGGTGTAATGGGATAATCCAATGATTCATGAATGATTTCAATATCTTTCACTTGTAACTCAAAACCGAACGGCGAGCGTTCATCCTTTTGAATGACACCTGTTACATACAAGGATGTCTCTTGCGAAACCGATTTCGCACGTGCAAAAATTTCTTCACCCACATCAGCTTTCACGACGACACCTTGAATGAAACCTGAGCCATCACGGATTTGAAGGAATGCAATTTTACCACTGGAACGTTTGCTGGCAAGCCAGCCTCCAATGGTAACTTCTTGATCGACGAATTTGCTAGCATCTTTTATTGTAATTTTCACGGGATTTCCCTCCAAAAATAGCTTAACTCACTAGGAATTTACTCTACTTATTATACCCATTGCCCTGCTTACAAGCAAATAAATCAGGTTGCATGCCTTTTATATCACTTTATCAATTTATCGAGGTGTATCCGCCATATTGCACACTTTTTCACTAACGAATTTGTTGATATGGTATTTGCTCCATCCTAACTAAATGTTCAAGGCATTTTTCTGTTGAAACCAACCTTTCCCTTAACAATTTTTACCTGATTATACTGAATAATCTAAAAATGTTGAACTTAAACAAAAAATCATATACGATATCATATATGATTAATAAAAAATCAAGGGGGGATTGTCCATGGCAAAAGCAAGAGTGAAACTTAAGAAGTCAGATTATTCGGAAGAAATGGATATATTGTCGAACGGTTATATATTAATGAACGGTGATAAATACGATGTATCCCAAATAAAGTTGGATATCCCTATTTCAGGGACTGTATATGGGACATTATTAAACTATAAAGGATCATTGGAGGCATTGAAGGAAAAGATCGGCCACCCTCCTTATAATGAGCCTCCTAAAGGGCCGATCCTTTATATTAAACCTAGAAACACGTTTTCTTCTTTTTCAACTCCAGTTCCCCTTCCAAATGGTATACCTGAATTGGAAATCGGGGCGGCCCTTGGAATAGTGATCAATAAAACGGCCACTAGGGTCAAGAAAGAACATGCATCGGATTATATAGAAGGTTTTACGATCGTCAATGATATTAGCATTCCGCATGAAAGCGTTTACCGTCCTGCGATCCGTTATAAAGCCCGAGATGGATTTTGCCCGATCGGTCCCTGGGTCGTATCCAAGGAATCCATATCCAACCCCGATTCATTAGGAATCCGTGTATTTATAAATGGGGAGCTCAGGCAAGAAAATTCAACCGTAAATCTAATTCGCTCCATTTCCCACCTCATTGAGGATGTAACAGACTTCATGACTCTGAATTCGGGTGACGTCCTTCTAGTTGGGGTTCCTGAGAATGCACCACTGGCAAAAGCCGATGATCATATTAGAATTGAAATTGACGAAATCGGATATTTGGAAAATACAATCATTTCGGAAGTAAAGCTATCAAAGGAGGGGGTTTTATGAAGAGAGCCCGTGTAGCCTATGCAGGTGCCATACATCTAGCAAGTGAATATAATGGCCGGCTCCAATTGACGGATGGCCGGATTGTCGATGAGCAAGATGTTGTCTGGCTTCCCCCGGTGGAACCCCGTACTGTATTCGCGCTTGGCTTGAATTATGCCGACCATGCGAAGGAGCTGGCTTTTAAAGCCCCGGAAGAACCCCTTGCGTTCTTAAAAGGGCCAAATACCTTTATCGGGCACCGTGGACAGACAAGACGGCCTTCTGATGCATCTTATATGCATTATGAATGTGAACTGGCAGTCGTCATCGGTAAAAAGGCGAAGAACATAAAAAAAGTAGACGCCTTTAAGTATGTAAGTGGATATACCATTGCAAATGATTATGCAATACGGGATTATCTGGAGAATTACTACCGGCCAAACTTAAAGGTCAAAAGTCGCGATACCTGCACCCCAATTGGACCGTGGCTAGTGGATGCCGAAGATATTCCAGATCCTTCGAATCTTTCCATCAAGACATACGTCAACGAAAAATTGACTCAGGAAGGCAACACGAAAGACATGATATTCAGCATTGCTGATTTAATTGAATATTTCAGCGGCTTCATGACATTGAGTCCAGGCGATATCATATTGACAGGCACACCCGAAGGATTGGCGGATACTGCTGTAGGTGATGAAATCACCACTGAAATTGAAGGTATCGGAAAACTCGTTAGCACAATAGTCGGGGACGATATATTTAGAGAAGACGGGGATCGGTCGCATTTAAAAATTCATAATTAACGGAAGGGAAGGATCACATGCCTCATATAATTATAGAATATACCGATAATATCAAAGATGAACTCCAGATTGACGGTTTGTTAAAGAAAGTGAATGATGTATTAATCTCCTATCCTTCCATCTTTCCAATTGGCGGCATTCGATCTCGAGCCATTGAATTAAAGCATTATCGTGTTGCCGATGGTTCAGAGGATGATGCCTTTGTTCATGCCATACTAAAAATAGGCGCTGGACGCCATGACAAGGATAAAACCAAAGTATGTGACCACCTTTTTGAAACGCTGGAGTCCCATTTGGCAGCCCTCTTCTCAAAGAGATATCTTGCCCTTTCCATGGAGCTTACGGAATTCAGTGATTTTGGCACATATAAAAAGAATAATATCCATAACCGATTTAAATAAAAGATTTCATATTTAAAGGCCTTCCTGAGCATCGGGAAGGCCTTTATGGTTACATACTGCTACAGGGCTCAGTTGATTTCTGCAAGATTTTCAGCACGGTTTAAGAACTCCTTGACACGGTCCACATATTCCTGTTTATCATAGCCAGAATATAAAGCGCTGGCCATGCGAACCGGATCCCCAAAAAAGAAGCGCTCATATAGTGTTTGCCTAGTTCCAAATGAACTCATGCATACATCCCATGCGAGACGATACAGTTTAACCCTGTCATACGCCCCGCCAGTAGCGGATTGAAGGTATTTATCCAAATCCGGTCGAAGCTCCGAATTGAAATCTGCTTCATTTGGTATCGCCATTAAGCCACTAGCCCCAAGAAGCTGCATGATTTCACTGAATCTAGGGTAAATCTTTGGATAATAATTACGGGCAATGTTTAACGGTGTGAAATCTGGTGTCATTATTCCCCACTTATCCACTTTTGCGTTTGCCTCCGAAGCTGTAATGAAAGCTTTTACCGTTTCAAGTGCTATGATGACTTCCGAAATTTTCTCCTGAACATGCTGGTATTGCCCAATATTGATCGTTTCCACCATTAGTTGCAAAATACCCAGAATGAACTCGGTTTTGACAATATTCTTCGATACCACCTGATGGGTCATATGAACAACCGCATTGCTTTCATTATAAGCCTGGTTGCAAATGYCGACATCCCCATATGCGAATACCCGGTTCCAAGGAACGACTACATCATCAAAAACGATTATAGTATCCATTTCCTCAAATCGTGAGCCAAGTGGATGGTCAAAATTTGATTTGCCATAGTCGAATGATTCACGACAGATGAATTTTACCCCCGGTGTATTATTCGGTATGGAGAATGCGAATGCATAAGGGTTTTCTTCTTCTGATTGTTTAAGCAACGTTGAAGGAAAAACCATGATTTCATCCGTAATTCCGCCTTGTGTAGCTAATAATCTGGCTCCCTTTATAATTAGCCCTTCTGAATCCTTGCCAGCAATCCGTGCAGCGATGTAAGGGTCCGGAAGCTTTGCCGCACTAACTCCCCTATTAACCTGGGGTTGAATCAGCGTATGTGTCAACGATAAATCCATTTCCCGGCAGAGCTCATAGTAATCTTTCATATTTTTAGCAAATGCCGAATCCTGAGTGCCGAACATATCCGCCGCAGAACCATACGCCATCATCCCACTGTTGATGTAATCAGGGGAACGTCCCATCATTCCATTATTATGTCTTGCCCATTCTTGAATCATTTTCCTCCTTTTTTCAAGATCTTCCTTAGTCCGGGGCTGCATGAATGAGGCCCCTACACTTTCATTGGTGGTTGGTGAAATATAAGTCATGATATCTTTTTTCCCGGGATCATGCTGGAGGTCATATAATTCGGCCTGTGTTTTCATGACCCCTTTAAAAGCTGGGTGTTCACTGATTTTATCTTTTACTTGCTCCCCATTTATCCATACGTTCGCCTTTGCGTTGTCTACCCTATTAATATATTCTTCACCTGTTTTTGCCGGCATGATTGCATCCCCCTTTAAAATAAATGAAGCGCTTACAATTAAAAAATCCCAAATATTTAATTAATTCCTATAACAAAATATACCATGTGTTATGATATATATATAATACTTAAAAAATTCAATATGTATATGTAAATCATATGTATGAGGTGTATATAATGGACATCCGGCAGTTAAAGTATTTTGTGACCATCGTTCAGGAAAAACAAATAACAAAAGCCGCAAAAAAATTACATATGGCCCAACCGCCTCTTAGCCAGCAGCTTAAATTAATGGAAATGGAAATCGGTGAAAAGCTTTTCGATCGGAATGGAAAGAAACTTGAACTCACTGAAACTGGCAAGGTCCTATATAAAAAAGCTGAGGCTCTATTAAACCAGTTTGAAGAATCCCTGCTGGAAGTGAAGGAAGTCAGTAAAGGGGTAAAGGGCACTCTTTCCATAGGATCTGTAAAAACTTGCTTTTCTTACATTCCGCAAAGGATGAGAACCTTTAGAGCAGAATACCCTGACATACGCTTCAAGTTAATGGAAGGAGATACGTTCCGTTTGACGGAAGGCTTAATAAACAGGGAAATCGAGTTGGCCATTGTACGGCTTCCTATTAATGGTAAGCAATTCTCAGCGATTAACCTTCAGCCGGAAGATTTTGTGCTTGTCACCCCAAAAGATTGGGATATCCCAGACTCCATTGAATTTAAACATATTAAAGAATTTCCCCTTTTATTGCTGCATAGGGTTAGCGGTCAAGGTACTTATGAACTTATCGTGGATGAATGCTTCAGACATGGATTTGAACCTGCCATTGTATGTGAATGTCCTGATGCAGCAATGATATTATCTTTAGTGAAAGAAGGAATAGGTGCTACTATCATGCCGCGCACCACCTCTAAATCTTTTTCAACTCAGGGTATAAAAATAGTCGAATTCAAAGATTGTGCAGTAAAATCGGAAGCCGCCCTTATATGGCTCGAAGACCGCTATCTTTCCAAAGGCGCCGTCAAATTTCTAGAAACTTTTTCTGAATGAGTTGCCATTATCCATGGATCTTCATTTCATTTATACTCATTCATCAATCAATTTTGTGTGGATTTGAATTTTATCCAATAAAAGGGGGGAAACCACCTTTAGATAGATGGCTGATTTTTCCCAGTTCATTCACAAGGGCAGGTATGCTTTTACATCCTTCAATGTCGCACAACACCCTTAACGTCATGTCCAGTATTGGACTTTACAAGGATTTCATTAAAATTATCTTTTGTTACCGTTTTTAAATTTGCCCGGCGGTTACCGAACAGAGCACCTAAATAACATGCGAGGAACCCAAGCGGAATGGACACAATCCCTGGTGAATTCAAAGGAAAAATCGGGTTACCTGTAATTATGGTGGCACCCGGAACAGGGTTCCAGACATTTGGACTTAAGGCTACGAGCAAAAGTGTACCTAAAAGACCAGTCATCATACCGACTATTGCACCGGTTTTATTGAATTTTTTCCAATAGATCGTAAGAAGGATGACTGGCAAATTCGAACTTGCGGCCAATGTAAAGGCAATCGATGCTAGAAACGCTACATTGAATTCCTGCAGACCTAATGATAAAACGATCGCAAGCGCCGTCACACCTACGGAAGCCCATCTTGCCATCGTCATTTGCTGTTTTTCCGTCGCTTTTCCATCTTTTAATATTTCATTATAAAAGTCATGTGAAAAAGCCGTAGCACCTGTTAACACGATTCCCGCAACTACTGCGAGTATCGTTGCAAAGGAAACCGCTGCAATAAAGGCGAATAAAATGTCCCCGCCCACAAGTTGGGCCAATAATGGTGCAGCCATGTTCCCTGCTGGGTTTGCAGCAATGATATTCGATGTTCCAACCAACTTCGCTGCACCGAACCCGAGAAAAATGACCATGATGTGAAAAGCCCCCATAATCCACATCACCCAAACAACCGACTTTCTTGCCACTTGTGCATTCGGGACAGTCAAAAAACGTATTAAAATGTGAGGCAGACCTGCTGTTCCTAGAATAAGGCCTAGTGACAAGGAAGCTGCATCCCAACCACTGGCATATTTAATACCTGCCTTCAAATAATCTGCACCCATAGGTGTCGCTGTTTTCATATCCGAGAAAATTCCGACGAAATTAAAATTCAACTTCCACATGACAATCATGAATAATATAAACACCCCGCCAATTAACAGGATGGCTTTAATGATTTGCACCCAACTCGTTGCAGTCATCCCTCCAAATAGAACAAATACCAACATTGCAATACCTACGATGATAACAGATGCATTATACGGGATGTCTAAAAGCAATTTAAATAAAGCACCTGCCGCAACAAGTTGACCCAGCATGTATATGACTGATATCACCAGAGTATTAAAGGCGGTCACTCCCCGGACCTGTTTATACTTAAACCTCGTAGTCACCATATCGGCCAATGTGTATTTTCCTAAGTTCCGTAAAGGTTCAGCCACTAGGAATAAAACGACCAGGAATGAAACAAGTGCCCCATACATCAGGAAAAAACCATCATACCCCGTTAGGGAAAATGCCCCAATCAATCCTAAAAAAGTTGAAGCAGACATAAAATCCCCGGCCAATGCGAGTCCATTTTGCCTAGCTGTCAACCCGCCCCCTGCCGTATAAAAAGAACCTGCCGTTTTAGTTTTTTTGGATGCGAAATACGTGATGAAAAGGGTGCCTATCGACATTAGCGCAAATAGAATAATAACTGTCCAATTCATGTTAAAGCCCTTCTTTCTCGATGATTTTTTTAATTTGTTCATCGATTCTTTCTGATTTCCTTACATATATGCTGCAAACCCGTACAGACATAACCGTAATGGAGACACCGTACACCCACGCCCATGTTATGTCTCCGATGAAAGGGTGATCCAGGATATCTGTGTAAAAAACTAGGAAGGGCAGCAGAAGGGAATACCCCATAAAAAAAATCGTAAAAGGAATGACAAATTTCTTTTTATCGGAAATCATCTGCTGAAACTCTTTGGAAACAACAATCTTTTCATAATCCAATAGCTTGGTTTGTTCCGATTCTTCAGGGTTTTGTTTTTCAAACTGTACCATCACTTCACACCTCTTCTGGCATTTATATTTCCAAGGACGGTAACCTAGCAAAAGTCTTGATCTTCACCATTGTAAGCAGCTCTCCTCAATGGGATATAGGCTCCCCTCCTCATCCAAATGCAAGGCCATTGTAAAGATTTCAAATGAACTGCAAGTCAGGGGATAAAAAAAATCTACTGTAAGAGGTTCTAAGGTCAGGCTCCTTTTGCTCCTTAATTCACAACCCGAATTCCTTCCGTGACGCTTACAGATAGGGCAGCAGTAAGTACCCACTGCTGCCCTGCCCCAGACCACATATCTTTTAGTAGGCGTGCACTTTCTTTATAGACTTGGCCCTTAACGACTATAAAGGTTCCTACACCTATTTCCTGCATTACTTTTTGCTCTAATGGAGTCATGTTGGGGTGTTGATCGCCATCCATGATTTGTCTTGCGTGTGGAAAAAATGTCATGACCGCCAATTTCAAATCTTGCTGTAATGCAATGCTTTTTGGCTTATAAATGCTTGAGTGTCAAGTCAGTTTTAATGGGACGCTCGCCCCTTCACCCTAATCTCCGCTTCATTCAGATGATGAATTCAGGCTTGCTTTTTTCCAGTATCGGTTCTTCAAGAGAAACTTCTTGACCTGATATTATATCAAGGACAGCAGAAGCCTCATCAAACCATGAATCCGGAGCTTTTGCCCCCCAGAATGTCTGACGCCTTGGATCATCCAGATTCCAATGAATCGGTTCGGTATCTGGGTCAGACGTTAAGTAATCCCCATTGTATAATTCGATCCTGTGACCGTCAGGATCTCTTAAATATAGGAAGAATGCATTGGATAGGCCATGTCTTCCGGGCCCGCGTTCGATCGACCCTGCATATCCGAGTGATGCCAGCACATCACACGCATGGATAAGCGCAAGGGGATCTGGCAGAAAGAAGCCTACATGATGAAGTCTTGGGCCGATTCCGTTCATGAATGCCTGGTCATGGACCGTTTGTTTTCTATGTAGCCACGTGGCCCATAATTGACCCGATTCATCGACAGTATCTTCCGAGCAGGCAAAGCCTAATTCTTTCACATAAAAATCATGGGCTTTTTGCACATTTGGAACACTACAATTCACATGATCGATCCTTTGGACCCTTGAACCTCTATGCAAATCGAATTTTTGCAGCAATCTCTCGGCTTTATCCATTTTGCTGAAAAATTCCACTGGCAAGCCTGAAATGTCCTGAACTCGGAGTGATTTGCCCAGTGCATGCTGTGTTCCTTCATTCATCCACTTCATTTTCATTCCCTTGGAAAGGAAAATAGTTTCCAATTCTTTAAGATCTTCCTCTTTTTCAACCTTGTATCCTATCACTTCCACGCTTGGCTTTTCTGCCTTTTGCAAGATAAGCGAGTGATGATGCGCTTCCTCTAAACCACGTAAATATATGTGATCATTTGTTCGTTCCGTTTCAACAAAACCTAAAGCATCCACATAAAAGGCTCTTGATTTGTCTAAATCTGTTACATTAAGTATCGTTCTCGCAACACGAATAATAGAAAAATTCATAGTAGTCTCCCTTTCATTAATGAAAACCGGATTATTTTTCAGCAGAAGAAACGGCATTTTGTTTGAAATCCCCAAACTTTGGAATATGATGTTCTCCAATCGCGACGTGGATAACCTGTGTTTCTGTATAGAATTCAAAGCTATAATGGCCACCCTCACGTCCTACCCCACTATATTTCGATCCTCCAAAAGGTATCCGCAAATCCCTCACATTTTGTGAATTCACCCAGACCATACCACTATCTACAGCTTGAGCAAATCTATGCCCACGCTTCATATCATTGGTCCATACATAAGCAGCAAGCCCATACTTTACATCGTTGGCCATACCCAATACTTCCTCTTCCGACTTAAAAGGAATGACTGCCATGACTGGTCCAAAAATCTCTTCCTGTGCCACCGTCATATCGTTTGTACAGTTCAAGAGAAGCGTCGGGGCGATATAATTCCCTTCCTTGAATTCACTAGGTATGACACCGCTTACAATATCTGCCCCTTCATCTTTTGCTATATCCAGATAACGGGAGACATTATCAAAATGGTTTCGATGGATCAGCGGTCCGATTTCCGTTCCTGGTTCCATTGGATTTCCAATTTTGATATTATGAACACGTTCCTTCAATTCTTCAACGAACTGGTCTATTATCGATTCATGGACAAATAACCTGGAATTAGCTGTGCAGCGCTCCCCATTGAATGAATAGATTCCCCAAACCACTGAATCCAGGGCCTTTTCTAGATCGGCATCTTCAAAAATGATCGCTGGTGATTTACCACCGAGTTCCATGGAAAAACGTTTCATTGTATCCGCACCATTTTTAATGATTTCAGTGCCGGTCGCCGTTTCCCCGGTAAAGGATATCAATTGGACTTCAGGATGGGCAACCAAGGACGCCCCTGCTGTCTCCCCAAAACCGTGAACGATATTGAATACGCCTTTTGGTAAACCGGATTGATCAATGATTTGAGCCAATTTATTGGCTGTCAAGGGAGACCATTCCGCCGGTTTTAGGACACAAGTATTACCTGTTGCAAGGGCCGGGGCGATTTTCCAGGTTTCTAACATGAAAGGCGCATTCCAAGGAGTGATTAATCCCGCCACTCCAATCGGTTTATGAATCGTATAATTGATGAAAGTGTCATCCATTTGATACGATTCTCCTATAAGCCTGCTTTTCACCATTTCAGAATAGAAACGGAAATTCTCCGCTCCCCTTGCTGCCTGTTTTTTTGTCTGGCTAATCGGCAACCCAGTGTCAAGTGATTCCAAATAGGAAATTTCTTCGGCATTTTCTTCAATTAATTCAGCGATCCTATTAATGTACTTCAATCTTTCTGCCACTTTCATCGTTCTCCATGGACCGTTATCGAATGCATCTCTTGCAGCAGCCACCGCTTGATCAATGTCCTGTTTAACCCCTTCTGCCACATTATTGATTGCTTGATTATTAAAAGGGCTTAGATTTTCAAATGTTTTTCCTGAAGCACCATCAACAAATTGACCATTGATGTAATGCTGGACATCTTGCACTGGAAAAGTTGGCATGATAAATCCTCCTTAAAAAAATATACTATGGAAGAAGACAATAATCGTTCGGATCCTGCAATCTTCCCAATCTAGCAATTATGATTCAATCACTTGGTCAATCAATCCGTATGATTGAAGGGTTTCACGCAGTTCCCTTTCTAATGGTTCAGAAGGCGGGCCCATAGGCGGCCTTAATGCAGGATTGATTTTTCCCATCATCCCCATCGCAGCTTTTAATGGTCCTGGATTGGTTTCTTTGAACAAAACATCATTCAATGGCATTAATTTATAATGTAGGTCCAGAGCCTTATCCACATCACCTTCCACCCAATGGTTATAAATTTCCGCCACCTCCTTAGGAGTTATATTGGCTGTAGCACTAATATGTCCTGCTCCTCCGATAGCCAGCATTGGATAGCATAATAATTCGATACCCGAATATAAGAGGAAGTCTCTTCCACAATTCAATAAGACACGGTTTACATGTTCGAAATCCTTATTAGATTCCTTTACACCAATAATATTCTTACAATCTTCAGCAAGACGTGCCAATGTCTTCACTTCTAAATTCGTCGCCGTTCTTCCTGGAATGTTATAGACGATAAGCGGGATGTCAACAGAATCAGCAACCGTTTTAAAATGATTGTAAAGTGCCTGTTGATTTGGCTTATTGTAATAGGGAACGATCACTAAAGCAGCTTCCGCCCCCATTTCTTGTGCCCTTTTTGTCAAATGCAACGTTTCTTTCTGATTGGCAGAGCCAGTACCTGGTGCGACCGGAACACGGGCATTTGCTGTTTTAATTGCCGTTTCCATCACTAATTCCCGCTCTTCAATCGATAGTGAACTGGGCTCCCCGGTAGTGCCGCATACCGAGATTCCATGGGAACCGCTTTCAATATGCCAGTTTACTAGATTTTCAATTGCTTTTACATCCACTTCCATCTTGTCATCGAACGGAGTGATTACTGGAGCGATGGATCCTCTTAAACGACTTTTGATATCCTCATACATTTTTTCTGCCACCCTCTCGTTATTTGAATATTCGGAATAATATAAGTAAAAAAATCGGCTTTGTTTTTATAAATAATCGATCGACTATCATAAAACAAAGCCTAGGTCATCATAGTGCCTGATCGTGATTAGATTCCGCCCTTTGCTTGAATGTACTGATGGCATTCAATTTATGCTTTCTTACCAAKGATTCAATTTCTTCAAAAGAAGCTTTTTCCTGTAGAAGCTTTATGATGATTTCATGTTCACGAATGGATTGGACTGCTCTTTGCGGCACCATGGTGAACATGGATTTTCTGACTCTATTCATTCTTTGTTGTGCCTGTTTAATTTCCTCCATTAAAAAGGAATTTCCGCACTTTTCATAAATTTCAGCATGAAAACACTCGTTTAACTTACCAAACAGCTCTAATTCAAAGTGATGGAGCGCTTTTTCCATTTCTTTGTTTAATTTAATTAGATTATCAAAATCATGATCAGTCATCGTTAAAGAACTGAGGGCAGCTGCATAGCCTTCAAGCAAAGATAAAACAGAAAGGGTTTCAATGTATTCGCTCTCATTAATGCTTGTAACCACTGCTCCACTATAAGGCTTATATTGAATTAGCCCGTCAGACTCCAGTTGTCTGATCGCTTCCCTGACAGGAATAGGGCTTAAACCAAGTTCTTTTGCCATTTGATCGATTATGATTCGCTGTCCGGAACCGTATGTTCCATCCAAAATTAATTTACGAAGGTGCTCATAGGCAATTTGCTTTTTGCTGGGGTTTTTGTTTTTATCTTCCATATTTTTATCATATATGAAATCATATATGATTGCAATCGGTTTTTAACAAATATCATATATGATTTTCATTTTTTCATTTACAAATCCTGATTCGCATTATGATCGGTTTCATATGCATATAGAAAAACTCCCTTGGCGAAGGGAGGAGTTTATTAATTCCAGGAAATCCTTGAGGATGCCTCTTTTTCCTCGAATTTTTTAATAACCTGGAATGGATTATCATGCCTTATTCCCAAATGTACTATTTCAATATTTTTAAACAAAAAAAACCTGCAGACCCCGTTGTAGCCAGGTAGTCTGCAGGTTAAAGTTTTTATGACATTTTTGATTTAACGAATGAATGGATTCTTTCAATGGCTGCCTCCAGCAATTCCAATGAAGTTGCATAAGAGAGCCTGATATTATCAGGTGCACCAAATCCTGAACCTGGTATAACAGCCACTTGAGCTTCCTCCAGCAACGCAGTCGAAAAATCATCAACATTGCTGTAGCCAGTTAATTCAACTGCATTTTTAACGTTCGGGAATAAGTAAAATGCTCCCTGTGGTTTAATACAGCTTATACCTGGAATCTCAACCAATTTATCATATGCCTTATTCAAGCGGCTTTCGAATGCCTGACGCATTTCTTCCACGGGCTCCTGCGTACCTTCATAGGCGGCAATCGCCCCATATTGAGCAGTTGTCGTAGGGTTTGACGTGCTATGGCTAGCAAGGTTCGTCATTGCTTTAATGATGGACTCTTCACCAACGGCATAACCAATTCTCCAGCCTGTCATCGAATGCGATTTAGAAACACCATTGATGATGATCGTTTGCTTTTTCAATTCAGGTGAAATCTCTGCAATGGATGTATGTTTAGCATTTCCATAAACCAATTTTTCGTAAATTTCGTCGGAAACGATCAATATATCATGAGCTAGGCAAACTTCCCCGATAGCCGCTAGTTCTTCCCTGGAATAAAGCATGCCAGTTGGATTGCTTGGCGAGTTGATGATAACCGCTTTCGTTTTTTCGGTAATCGCTTGTTCTAATTGTTCCTTAGTGATTTTATATTGATTTTCTTCCGTACCGACAATATAAACTGGCTTTCCGTCAGCAAGCTTGATTTGTTCTGGATAACTTACCCAATAAGGTATCGGAACGATGACTTCGTCTTCTTCATCCAGAATCGCTTGAAACAATGTGTAAAGTGCATGCTTTGCACCTGAGCCTACTACAATTTCAGAAGGTTTGTAATCCAAGCCTTGATCACGCTTCAATTTAGCTGCAATTGCTTCTTTTAGCTTCGGCAGACCAGCTGATGGCGTGTATTTAGTTTGACCTTCATTCATGGATTGAAAGGCTGCATCTATGATATGTTGGGGCGTATTATAGTCTGGTTCCCCTGCCCCCAAACCAATAATATCAAGACCTTGGTCCTTAAGTTCCTTTGCTTTTGCCGTGATGGCCAATGTTGTTGATGGCGTTAATGACTGAACTCGGTTAGCTAATTTCATTTAAAATTAATCCTCCATTTCTAAATGCTTCGATAATACTTAAGCCATTTCCCAGTTTTAAAATCATAATAATCATAGTTAAAACGCTCGGATTTATCAAGATAAGTTACTTCCCAAAGAGGAACATTCTTTTCCATGCCCAGCTTAACTGAAATGATTTTTTGGGGATTGAGTTTATCTTTGACAATGCTTAAGATTTCTTTTTTTGATTTACCATCTTTATAATTTTCCACTACTATTTCTTTCTTCTTGTCCTCAGGAAGCCAGACTACTTTTTTAGTCCCTTTTTCTCCCTTACCAATGATGACGGAGTATGAATCCTTCCCATTATAAAGGTAGAATTCATCCATGGTCACAAGGCCGGCCTTTTCCTTCGCCTGTTTAAAAGCCTCATTACCAGCTTCTTTTTTAGGCTGCATCGCTTTAATATATGCACCGCTGACAAATCCGATAAAACAAAGGACTAGGATAGAAGCAATAATCAACCATTTTTTCAAAGCTGCTTTTCCCTCTTTCTATGTACGATAAATTGTAAATATCGCTTTTTCTTGATCTTCGGAATCCAATGCCAGACCGAACATTAAGTCATCTTTTTTCAATGTTCGGTTCAAAGAATCCACAATTTTATACAGATCAGGAGAATGTTGCAACCTGACTGTCGAAATTACTTCTATTTTACTCTCCATGAAAACGCCCCTCCATTTTAAAATTTGTCAACAACCACTGGTATGAATAGGATTTGAAGGCTTTACCACCTTTCACATTATACCAGTTCAAAAGTTATTTTTCTTTATAAATTCATAAAAATTCTATTAGATTAATGAATAATCTAAAGCTTCATTAAATCCACTCTTCTATCATATCAGCCATTTCTATTATTGAGGTTTGGTGCCAGTCGACTTGCGGAATGGCCTTTTGAAATTCAGGACCATATTTGGCAGTGACGATGCGGCGATCGAGAATAACCAAAATCCCTTTATCTTCTGGAGTGCGTATAAGCCTGCCGAATCCTTGTCGGAACCTTAACAGCGCTTCTGGTAAAGAATACGCAGAGAAAGGATTGCGCCCTTGCTTCTCGAGAAGTTGGCACTTTGCTGCTGTCACTGGTTCATCCGGTGGAGAAAAAGGCAGCCTGACGATGATTAAACAAGATAAATCCTCGCCTGGAATATCGACTCCTTCCCAAAGGCTTGTTGTCCCAAAAAGGACGGCTTTCTCGAAGTTTTGGAAATTCCTGAGCAGCCTCATACGGCTTCCACCAGAAATCCCTTGTGCAAAGAGGGTGAACTCATCCAGAACCCCAGTGTCTTTGATGGAATAATAGGTTGCCCGCAGCATCTCATGCGAGGTGAATAATACCATCATCCTGCCTTTGGCTGCCTGAGCTGCAGCAATAATGTGGTTTGCCGCGGTTTCGGAAAATTCCTCCATTGATAAGCAATTGATATCCGGTATATCATTTGGAACTAGAACCTTTACGAGTTCCTTATATGGAAAAGGCGAAGGAAACCTTGCTGTCTGCATTGGCTCATTCTCTAAACCGAGTTGCTCTTTAAAATAATTGAAAGAATCCTTCACGACAAGGGTCGCTGATGTCATTACCACACTTTTTTGGTGCCCGAAATAGGAATCCCACAACCATTTACTTCCTGCAATCGGCTGAACCGTCAGTGTCACCCCATGCTGAGGTGCCGCATTCGTATAATCAAGCCAATATATATTCTCTTCATGCGGCTTAATGAAAAATTCATGTAAGGAGTCCCTTGTGTCCTGCAATTGTCCAAGCAGGACTTCGATATCATTTAAGTAAAACAATGAATTTTTCCCTAAGGGGGACTCATTATTTAATAAAAGAGCCAATCTTTTCTCTAACTCCGTAATGATATACCCTAACAAGTCCACCAATCGCTCAGCCACCAGGATCGCTTTCCCCCATCTGCCATCATCAATTTTAAATGAAAGCCGTTTCGGACTCATGGAACGTGAAAGTTTTTCCGCCTGATTGGAGATGTAATAAAATAGCTGTTCGAATTCATAGGAGAAATCATTCAGCTTTTGGTCTAATTCATACGTAGGCTTCCCATCTGTCAGTCCCTTATTTAAGAGTAATCTGTCCAATTTGTACAATAATTGCTTTTGATCTGATGTCCCTATTCTGTTCAAAACCGTCTTCACCGAAATATAGTTAAGCCTGCTTCCTAGTTGTTTAGATGCAGCCTGTTCCAAATGGTGTGCTTCATCGAGTATCAGATACCCTTTCTTGGGAATCAAGGCGTCTTCTGTCAGTAGATCCGTCATTAAAAATGAATGATTAGTAATGATGATATCCGCCTTGGCCGCCGTTCTTTTGGCCCTTTCAAAAAAGTCCAATTCAAGCCAGGGCTGTTTTAAACCGGCGTATGTAAGACCATCACTTTGCAGTCTATTCCAAAACAGCTGACCACCGCTTGTAAGATTCAATTCATCTTTATCTCCTGTTACGGTTTCAGTAAGCCAAACCAATATCTGCATTTTCGTTAATGCCGTTTCATAATTATCTTCCTTTTCACGCAATGCCCTTTCAAACTTTGCCAAACTCAAATAGTTACTTCTCCCCTTTAACAAAACAGCTTGAAAGGTGAAGGGAAGGATTGCCTTCAGCTTAGGAACCTCGTTTTGGAGAAGTTGATCCTGTAGCTGAAGCGTATATGTCGAAACGACGACCGGTTTTTGATGTTTTCTTGCAAAATAAACGGCTGGAAGCAGATAACCTAAGGATTTTCCAATACCTGTCCCAGCTTCAATGATTGCATCATGGCTGGATTCGAAGGAATGGTGGATCATGTTCATCATATCAAGCTGTCCGCTTCTTGCTTCAAAAGCCGGAAATGCACGTTGAAGCAAGGCTATTTTTTCCTCATTATCGAGCGGGAATACTGACTCCGTGTCTTTATGATCACTTTCAACGACTGCCTTTTTAAATGCAAGGCCCCGATAAGTTATAAGTTCAGGTGAATGGACTTCTGCTTTAGCAAGTTTGCTTGCAATGCAAGCATCTATCAATTCGGAAATCTCACTTTGTAAGGAATAAGATAATCGATATAACTGTTTAAGCGTCATCACTGGAAGTTTCATCAGCTTTTTTTTCAATTCCAACAATAATAAAGCGGTGGCATATGCATCACTATCCGCTTGATGGGGCCTGGAATGATCCAGGTTTTCTTCTTTAGCCAGTTGGTGCAGCTTGTATCCATCGGATGTTGGTTTTAATATTTTTGCTAACTCCACTGTATCAAGGGTGGAACCATAAAACGGCTCAAATCCACAGCGTACTAGTTCCTCCTGTAAAAAAGATAAGTCAAATAAAACATTATGGGCAACAAAACAAGCCCCTTCTATCAGCCGGGCAATATTTTCTGCGACATCTTCAAAGTCAGGTGCATTTTTTACCGTCTCGTTGCTTATTCCGGTCAATTCTTCAATAAACAAGGAAATTTCCTGACCAGGGTGGATGAATGTCGAGTATTCATCGACAATTTGGTCATTTTCGATGACCACGCCAGCAAATTGAATAATCCTATCCCCTTTTTTCGGGGAATTCCCTGTTGTTTCCAAATCGACCACTACATATCGTTGCGTCATGAATTGTACACCTCAAACTTCGCTTTCTCCACTTCCTGATGGAATTCTCTTATCTTTTTTATACCATAATAATCGTAATAAAGGAAACAAGCCGTTCATCATGCCCATTCTAAAAAACAGGTTCCCCACTATTCCACCATTCATCATTAGACGAAAAGGGCCGGCACCCGTATGCATGATTCATGCACATGTGCCGGCCTTCCGCTTACATGATTGTAGCTGCAGGTTCGTTTGAAATCAGCTCAATGATTTTGTTGTTTTCATCCATAATCGCAACTTTTGGTTTGTGATCTCCCAGTTCATTCTCGGATACCATCACGTAAGAAATGATAATCACGATATCATCCGGCTGCACCAGTCTTGCTGCCGCTCCGTTCAAACACACAACACCGCTCCCCCGTTCACCCGCAATTACATACGTTTCAAGTCGCGCACCATTATTATTATTCACGATGGCGACTTTCTCGTTGGGCAGAATACCCACCGCATCAATTATGTCTTCATCAATTGTAATACTGCCAACATAGTTCAAATTAGCTTCAGTTACCCTTGCACGGTGGATTTTTCCATTCATCATCGTTCGAAACATTTAATTTCCCCCACTATCATTATTTATTCTATATTTATAGTGATATTATCAATTAGCCTTGCATGCTTGAACTTAATTGCCATTGCAATGATGACGTGTCCGGATAGCGTTTCAATTGGTTTAAGTTCCGGGTATTGATAGACTTCAATATAGTCGATCACTCCACTTGTATGGGCACCAATATGTTCACTTACTAGAGCAGTGACGGCTGCAGCATTTCTTTCACCTGATTCAACCGCCTCTTTTGCCTTTAATAAACTTTGGTAGAGCTCTTTAGCTTCCATGCGTTCCTGAACTGATAGGTTTACATTTCGCGAGCTCTTCGCTAACCCATCTTCTTCGCGAACGGTATCTACAGCAACAAGCTGGATCGGGAAATTAAAGTCTTGGATCAATCCATCTATCACGGCAACTTGCTGGGCATCCTTCTTACCGAAGTAGGCCCTATCAGGGAGGATGATATTGAAGAACTTCGTTAAGACTGTCGCTACACCATCAAAGTGTCCAGGCCTTTGTCTTCCGCATAAACAATCCGTCCTGCTTTGGACAACAACTTTGACCGATGGTTCTTCACCATACATTTCGTGGACTGTTGGGTAGAAGAGATAATCCACTCCGGCCTTTGCTGCGACATTCTCATCCCGCTCCAAATCACGTGGATATGTTTCAAAATCCTCATTTGGTCCAAATTGCAACGGATTAACAAAAATACTCAATACCACAATATCATTTTCATTGCGCGCCTTTTCCAGAAGGGTAGCATGCCCCTGGTGTAAAAAGCCCATTGTCGGCACATAGCCAATGCTATTATGATGGCTTTTTTCCTCTCGGAGCGCCTGCTGCAACTCAGCTGCTGATGTAAAAGTTTTCATCTTTTCCCTCCGTAAAGTTCTGTAAGCTGCTCTTCCTTCATCGTAAATGAATGTTCTTTCGACGGAAAATCTTTGGATTTCACTTCATTCACATACCTGTTTATCGATTGGCCAATCAGTTCATTGGCATCTCCATAAACTTTTACGAATTTTGCAACGCGATTTACACCATACCTGATGACATCATGATAAACGAGGACTTGACCATCCGTATCTGCACCTGCCCCAATTCCAATGGTCGGGATTCCCAAATTGCGTGTGGCGAGTTCTCCCACTTGATATGGTACACATTCAAATACTACTGCCATCGCCCCCGCCGCTTCACACTTTTTCGCATCTTCCACGAGCTGTGCTGCAGCATCGGCGTCTTTTCCTTGCACTTTATATCCGCCAAGAACTCCGACTGATTGAGGAGTCAAGCCAAGATGGGCTACAACCGGAATGCCTGCCTTCGTCAATGCTGATATTTTTTCAACAACATCATCTGCTCCCTCAAGCTTCACGGCATCAGCATGACCTTCCTGCATGATACGGGCTGCATTCTTGAGTGTTTCATCCATAGAAAGGTGATAGCTCATAAAGGGCATATCGGTCACGACAAATGTATTTGGGGCCCCGCGTTTTACTGCCTTTGTATGATGGATCATGTCATTCACCGTAACAGGGATGGTTGATTCATAACCCAAAACGACCATTCCTAAAGAATCGCCGACTAAAATCATGTCTACACCTGATTGTTCCGCTAACTTTGCTGACGGAAAATCATAAGCCGTAAGCATGACAATTTTCTCTTGATTTTGTTTCATTTTCAAAAAATCCCCGGACAATTTCATTACGTTTCCTCCTTTTTGATGGAGGAGATGAAAACATCAGCGTTATAAAAACTGGTGTCTATACATTCATACGCAAAAAAAAGACTGACTAAAAAAGTAACTGTTTCCAACGAAAAATGGTTTAAAAACCATATATCGTTCAATAAACAGCACTTGTCTTTTTAGCCAATCCCTTTGTTCCATCAGAAGTTTCATCCCTCCGTCCCAGTCCAATTCTCTGGATCAAGGCAGATTTTCAAATAATTTGGTATTTATGGGGGTGCAGTTCACATGAGATACTGCCCACTTGAATTATATCAAGCCAAATTCAAAAATTCTATTTATTTTTCACGAATTTGACAAAAATCTACTGAATTTCAATATCTGCTGAATAAATCGAATGTATGGTTCCTTTTCCGTCTTCAAGGAGTAAAACGCCTGAATCCGTTATGCCCAATGCCTTTCCAACAATCGTGTCATTGACAGTACTGGCTTTGATAACCTGTCCAAGGCTGATCGCATAACTCTCCCATAATTCCTTTATTGGCATGAAGCCTTCATTTAAATAGAGGTCGTACAAGTTTTCCAGACGGAACAATGCTCTTTGAATGACCTTGGACCTTGAAACCGTTTCTCCACTTTCTATGAAAAGGGACGACGCTTTTCCGTGCAGATCTTCCGGAAAATCCACCATTTTCTGATTGATATTCATTCCAATCCCGATAATGACAGAATGGATCCTATCCGATTCCGCCTGCATCTCCGTCAGGATGCCTACCACTTTCTTACGATTCACCAAAATATCATTCGGCCATTTTATTTGTGGTTTTAAATCAGTTGTATCCTCTATCGCCTGTGTCACAGCGACCGCGGCCAATAATGTCAGTTGAGGAGCCTCATGAATCGGAATTTTCGGTCTTAGGATTAGACTCATCCAAATGCCGCTGAATTTTGGGGAATGCCAAGATCTCATCAATCTTCCTTTTCCGGATAACTGCTCCTCGGCAACGACGAGCGTCCCCTCCTGAACTCCTTCATTCGCTAATTGATGCGCAATTTTTTGAGTGGATTCCACTGTTTCCTGATAGTGGATCATCTTGCCGATTGTTTTTGTTTCCAGACCAAGTTGTATTTCGCTTTCGGACACTTTTTCCGGTGCTGATATGATCCGATAGCCTTTTTTCCTAACGGCTTCAACATTATAACCTTCACTGCGCAAGTCTTCTATATGCTTCCAGACCGCTGTACGCGAACAGCCAATATATTCAGCAATTTCCTGACCGGATTTAAATGCACCATCTGCTTTTGAGAGGGCTTCCATCAGCTTTGTTCTTAACTCAGATTGCATTTTTCCAGCCACCTCTTTATTTCTTCTTTATCATTTCTTAATTCTTCATTCAAGACAGCTTTCAATATTATTTCCAAGTATTCTTTCACCCATGGACCTGGTTTTTCTTGATGCCAAATTAATAAATCCGTCCCTTTAACGGCAAGATCCGACATATCCTTTATAATGAGTTCATTATATCGGTGATGGGCGTTCTCCTCTGCATCCGTTACATTTCCCCCTGTCAGGGCTGCCTTGACTTTAGCAGCTTGTACAGTTATGCCTTGACCTGCCTGAAATACATCGATGGCTGAATTTTCAAAGGATGGTTCTTTCTTCACCAGCTGTATGATACGTTGAACATTCCTTATTGTTTTCAATGGCAGCTTCCATGCCCTTAATGCCTCTTCCATATCCTGATCACTTGTATGAACCATGATTATAGACCATATTTCTGTGGCTTTTAGCTGATGAAGCGGAAGATTTAGTAATTTCCCTAAATGATCCTTCTTGCTGGAGAATTGAGGAAGGTATTGATATAATCCGCTTTCTAGCAAGAGTGAGAAAGCCCTTTTTTTATTGATGCCGGTCAATAGCTTCTCAAATTCAACCAGGATTCTTTCGACAGCTATTTCACTGATGATCTGGGCGTTCTCTTTAAGGGAATCAAAAGATTCTTGATCCAGTTCAAAATCAAGTTGACTGACGAACCTTAATGCACGCATCATTCTCAAAGCATCCTCATGAAACCTTTCGTGCGGGTTGCCAACCGTGATAATCCTTTTTTCTGCTAAATCATGTCTACCATTAAATGGATCGATAATATTACCGGACTTATCCATTGCCATTGCGTTCATTGTAAAATCCCTTCTCTGTAAATCCTCAGTCAATGAACGGACAAATTGCACAGAATCAGGTCTCCGGAAGTCCGAATAATCGCTTTCTGTTCTAAAAGTCGTAATTTCGTATGTACCCGAATCCGCAATTACAAGCACTGTTCCATGGTCAATCCCGATATCAGCCGTTTTTGGAAAAATCCTTTTGATTTCCTGGGGTGTTGCGGAAGTAGCGATGTCCACATCGTTGATGGGACTGCCGAGGATATAATCCCTCACAGAGCCACCAACGAAATAGGCCTCGAATCCTGCTTTTTCAATTAATTCAAGAATGGGTACTGATTTTAAGAATAACTGATCCATCAGCCTCCCCTCCTTATTTCATAGATTTTCCTTCAAGTGCTTTAATGTAGATGGCTTCATACTCTGACATGATTGTATCCGAGTGAAAATCGGTGTTGGCCCTTTTCAGCGCAGCCTCTGAAAAACGTTTATGTAAAACCGGGTCGCTTAAAAGCCCAATCGCTTTTTCAGCAACCGTTTTAACATCTCCCAATTCACAAATATAACCAGTCTCACCATCAACGATGACCTCCGGAATCCCTCCGATATTCGTTCCGATACAAGGAACTCCACATGCCATCGCCTCGAGCAGCACAAGTCCGAAACTCTCTTTTTCCGATAACAGGAATATCACATCACTGATTGAATATAATTCGGCAAGGTTATCCTGCTTACCAAGAAACAAAACCGATTCATCGATTCCAAAATCTTTAGCCAATTTCAATACGGTTGTAACTTCCGGACCGTCCCCTACGAGCAGAAGCTTAGCGGGCATATCCTTTTGAGTTAAATAAAACGCCTGGATGACGTCTTTCACACGCTTGACCGAACGGAAATTCGATACATGTATGACCACTTTTTCATTTTCCCTTATACCGTATTCATCCCTTAGATATTCGGAGTTCGTTTTATGGTAATCCCTTTCATCAATAAAATTATAAACGGTTTTTATTTCCTTATCCGGAGCGATTAAATCATGCGTTTCCTGCACAAGAGAATTAGATACCCCTGTAACTACATCGGATTGCTCAATCCCAAATTTTATCAAATTGGTCAATGAGGGATCATGCCCTAATACCGTTATGTCCGTACCATGCAGTGTGGTCACGATCTTTACTTCATTACCTGACATCTGCTTTGCAAGGATTGCACAGACAGCATGCGGAATCGCATAATGAACGTGAAGGATATCTAATTTCTCCCGTTTTACGACATCCGCAATCTTGCTCGCAAGTGCCAGGTCATATGGTGGATATTGAAAGACTGAGTACGAGTTCACTTCAACTTGGTGATAAAAAATATTGCAGTACATCTTATTCAAGCGAAAAGGAAGGCTTGAAGAAATGAAATGTATCTCATGTCCTTTTTCTGCAAGCATCTTGCCTAATTCAGTTGCTACGACACCAGAACCCCCAACTGTAGGGTAACAGGTAATTCCAATTTTTAATTTCATAAGATTATTTTTCTCCTAACAAGTCGGCATCGATCAGTAGCGGTTTTTTTGTCATGAATCCTTCCGCATAGGCGACACCCACTTCTTTTCCGAACATCCGCTCCCGTGCCTCCACAGTCTCGATATAGCCATTCACTAGCGGGGTTTCAACAGTTACATCACTTTTTTCGAATTGGCTGCCATATGCTCTAAGGCTATCCAGCTTTTTCGTTATTGAAGAAGTGATGTCCACTACGAAGTCCGGTTTGTGAAAACCATTTATCATATAATAGTACATATTTTGGACACGATGAGAACCAAGTCCATTTTCTTCCATATATTTTTTGACTCCTGCCGAAAAAACTGCTTCTTCCACTAATTTGGCACAGTTTCCATGATCGGGATGGCGATCTTCCAAAAAAGGTGCAAAAACAAGTGCAGGTTTATATTTACGGATCACCTTAATGATTTGATCTATGTACTCCGCTTTCATATATAAACCCCGGTCAGGTAAATCAAGGGAAATCCTCTTCGCCCCAAGGATTTCTGCAGCATTTCGTGCTTCCTCTTGCCGTAATGGAACGGTTCCATTGGATGACATTTCAGCTTTTGTCAAATCACAAATGACAATTTCCCTGCCTTGTTGCACATATTTAGCAATCGTGCCTCCCATACCAATTTCAACATCATCCGCATGTGCGCCGAAAGCCAGGATATCTATATTACTTTTGTTTATCATTTATCTCACCTTGTTTTTTCCGTAGTTTAAGCCAATCCATATACCCATGTTTCAAACCTTGTATCAGTACTTCTGCCGTGCCCATATTGGTCGCTAAGGGAATTTCATAGACATCGGAAAGGCGTATAAGCGCTGATACATCAGGTTCATGTGGCTGTGATGTCAATGGGTCGCGGAAAAATAGGATCATATCCATTTCTCCGCGTGCAATCATTGCACCTATTTCCTGATCTCCACCAAGAGGTCCCGAATGAAAGCGATGGACAGGCAGTGATACTTCTTCCATAATTCGTTTTCCGGTCGTACCTGTTGCAAATAATTCATGCTGCTCGAATACAGCTTTATAAGCTGTTACAAATTGAATGATATCTTCCTTTTTCTTATCATGGGCAATTAAGGCAATCCTCATCGTATATCTCCCATCCCTATTCGATAATATTTTCCAGGCCGTATACAAGAATATCCAATTTCATGACGGTATCGACGGCGAGTTTGACCCCTGACATGAAGGATGCCCGATTAAAGGAATCATGCCGAATCGTCAATAGCTCTCCATCACTACCGAAAAGCACCTGTTGATGAGCAACCAGTCCCGGAAGCCGTACACTATGGATATGCATGCCATCTACATTTGCCCCTCTTGCCCCCTGAATGGTTTCTTTTTCATCAGGGTGCCCCTGTTGTTTCATTTCACGTACAGCAGCAATCATATCTGCCGTTTTGGAAGCAGTCCCCGAAGGTGCATCCAGTTTTTGATCATGATGCATTTCTATGATTTCCACATCCGGGAAATACTTTGCAGCCATTTGTGAAAACTTCATCATCAAAATGGCTCCAATTGCAAAGTTTGGCGCGATGATGCAACCGATGCCCTTTTCTTTTGTTAAAGAATCCAGCTTCGCTAAATCTTCCTTTGTAAAACCTGTCGTTCCCACTACAGGCCGGATGCCATGGTTAAGTGCCATTTCGGTATGAAACATCCCCACTTCAGGTGTGGTTAAATCAATCAATACGTCAGCTTTTACAGAAGAAAAACATTCATTTATATCCGAATAAACAGGTGCTTCAATACCTTGAAAACCTTCTATTGTGGAGAGGCTTACCCTGTTATGCTTACGATCTATGACAGCTGCCAATTCAAATCCTTCTGTCCTATGTACAAGCTTCACCGCTTCATTTCCCATTCTGCCACGAGGACCAGCCACGATCACTTTTACTTTACTCATCTTTACCTTCACCCTCCATTTTCTCTTCTTTTTTTGTCCATCTATCTTTATCACGGGTTGTAAACTTATGCATGACCTTATCATGTGAGCTTTGAAGGTCAATCCCTAAAGAATTGGCAAAACAAATTAAAACAAAAAGCATGTCCCCCAATTCCGCTTCTACGGTATTCTCTTCCTCAGTTGCTTTCTTTGGTTTTTCGCCATGATAATGATTGACTTCCCTGGCCAATTCCCCAAGTTCTTCAGACATCCGTGCGAGCATGGCCAGCGGGCTGAAATATCCTTCTTTGAACTGTCCTATGTATTGGTCGACTTCCGCTTGCATTTGTTGGATCGTCTTGTGATTTTCCATATAGTCACCCATTCTTGATTTTCGTTTTCACACATTATACCTTCTCCATGTTAGCTAAAAGTGAAACATATGACAACAGATACGTTCGAGAATCAAAATTGCTCATAGTTGGTTAATTAGTTATAATTAGTAAATTGATGATATGCAAACCTTTGGAGGTATGGACATGCTTTTGGGCTTAAAATTGAAAAATACTATATTCATCCTTTTTGGGGCTGGAATCTTCGCCTTTGGACTTGTGCACTTTAACATGCAGAACCATTTGGCCGAAGGCGGATTCACCGGTCTCACCTTGATTATATATCAACTTATTGGGATAAATCCTTCTTATTCTAATTTGGTTTTGAATATTCCCTTATTTGCAATAGGCTGGAAATATTTAGGTCGCACATCTTTCTTTTATACGCTTATCGGAACGGTTGGCCTCTCCGTTTGGTTATGGGTTTTCGAGAAATATCAAATCGAAATCAATCTCGGAAACGATTTGATGCTGGTGGCATTGTTTGCCGGGGTATTTGTTGGTGTCGGGTTGGGCATCATCTTTCGTTATGGGGGGACTACAGGCGGTGTAGATATCATTGCCCGTTTTGCCCACCGGTACTTGGGAATTGGCATGGGACGGACCATGTTCATCTTTGATGCCGTCGTTATCGGCCTGTCCATCCTTACCTACCTGGATTACCGGCAAGCGATGTATACCCTCGTTGCCGTATTTATAGGTGCTAGAGTAATCGACTTTATGCAAGAAGGAGCTTATGCCGCTAGAGGTGCCATGATCATTAGTGAGAAAAACAAGGAAATTGCAGAAAAAATCATGAATGATATGGAGCGGGGCGTAACAGTATTAAGGGGATATGGGTCCTTTACACGCAATGACCGGGAAGTGCTCTATTGTGTTGTTGGGAAAAATGAGCTTGTCCGCTTAAAAAATGCCATAACATCGGTGGACCCCCATGCATTCGTATCTGTAAGTGAAGTGCATGACGTATTAGGTGAGGGCTTTACCCTTGATGAGAATAAGAACCCGATTGAAAGATAATCGATTGGCAGAGGCATTACCGAATTGAATGTAATCCTTTTGAATTTTTCCCCGAATACTGAAATTTATAAGCAGTGTACAACAAATATTTTTATAGGCTTTTAAAAACGCATATTAATTTATAAAAGGACGCCATAATGATGGCGTCCTCCTTCTAAATTAATCCTCTTCTCTCATTCCTGAATACATAAGCAGAAGACGAACTAATTCCAGTACGGCAACTAGAGCGGCAGCAACATAAGTCATCGCAGCTGCACTTAATACTTTTTTCGTTTCCCGTTCTTCGTCATTACGGATAACTCCTACAGAAACGAGTTGATCCATTGCCCGAGAGGAAGCATTGAACTCCACTGGCAGAGTGATTACTTGAAATAATACTGCTGCTGCCATAAATACGATACCTGCTATTAGTAAGCCTGGAATTCTGGCTAACACCCCGATTAAAATTAAGATCCAAGATATATTGGAACCGAAGTTAGCGACAGGCACTAAAGCATGACGGAAACGTAAGAATGCATATGCTTCTTTATCTTGAATCGCATGTCCCACTTCATGGGCTGCAACAGCTACGCCTGCAACTGAATGGCCGTGATAGTTATCCGTTGATAAACGCACCGTTTTATCCCTTGGATCATAATGGTCCGATAGCATTCCAGGTGTCTCTTCGACCCTGACATTGAACAGTCCATTTTGATCCAAAATGGCCCGCGCCGTCTCAGCACCATTCATACCAGAAGAAGCCTGTACTTTTGAATATTTTTTATACGTGCTTTTCACTTTCATTTGTGCATAAATCGGGATTAAAATGATAATCGCCAAATAAATGAAATACATGGTATCCTCCTATAACTATTATTACTCTTAATTCTATGGAATGAAGGCACCCCTGTCAAATATAGTGTTCTCTTCCCATGTCTTTTTAATCATTATGTCCTTTCCTTGGCTTTTCCCTATCACCTTTATATTTTCTCCAGCCTACATAAGAAAGCGTCATGATAATGATGCTGCCGGTTGATATGATGACCCACCAAAGGGAAGGGTCGGCATCATCTTCTCCCATATCATCAAAAATGGAGGTTAGTTCGTTTTGTAACGCATCAAGTTCCTTTTGACTTTCTTCATCTCTGATCACTTCCGGGCGGTATTGGTTGATGTATTGAATTCTCGTGTCCAGTTGCTGCATCGTTTCTTTAGAAAGGTCGACTTTCAAGCTTGGATATATCATTTCATATTGTGAAAGGAATAAGTTCAATTGGCTATTGAATGTAATTGTGTCTTGATTGATTGCGGCATTCTTTGTCTGCTGGAAAGAATTCATCATTTGATCCTCCATCTCTGTCCAAAGGGGCTGATGGGTAGACTTTACCGCATCGACAACAAGCCGGAACTTTGTGACAGAATTAATCTTTTCGGAGTCTCCCTTATTCATATCCTTTATTGTCATCAACGCCTCGTTATGAGCTACAGTGATAATTCGAAGTTCGTCCATGTCAAGTATCTGCTCTTTCGCTGTCTCTTTTAAAAACCGATCAGAAAAAAACGTCAGCATCTTTTCCGAATCTCCATATCGCTTCAACTTGGTCATTTCCAAGGCTCTATCGGAAATGTTATCTAATTGCTCCAAACTTGAAGAGGATTCTGCATAGACAGGGAAATGTAAGACGACAAATAAAACAGCAATGGTTAATATGAATTTTTTCAACATGCTACTCGTCCCTCCTCATATCTCTACTAAAACGATATGAAAGAAAAAACATGAGTAGACCTCGTTCAACATAAAAAAGTTAACCCCGCTTTTACAAAGCTATACGCGGGGTTAACTTTTTAATGGATGAAGGATAGGGTG
Source organism: Peribacillus sp. P4_B1 (assembly GCF_056402395.1). Taxonomy (NCBI): domain Bacteria; kingdom Bacillati; phylum Bacillota; class Bacilli; order Caryophanales; family Bacillaceae; genus Peribacillus; species Peribacillus sp. P4_B1. The sequence continues at coordinate 55,046 of NZ_JBFUHM010000012.1, read as the reverse complement.
AACCGCTTTTTTCTATACCCAAAGTACCAGCCGACAAAAATGGAAAGTATGCTGAGCCAGAATGTAAAATAACCAATCGAATTCATATATACCAATAGATCACGGTATATAGGCATCATTTCAAAAACATAATCGATTATGTCATTATGTATGGTCCAAATCCCTGCCACTATCAAATGCCATGGTTTTATTCGATAAAATGGTGCATATAATATCCCTTGAATCGCCATCCCCAAATGAGAAGCCATTAGCATATAGCCTTCCCATGGCAATGATCCTGTTGTCACCAAGGTCAGTAAATTCATAACGACTGCCCATATACCATATTTGAAAAGTGTTATTATCGCCAACGCTTCCATAAGTCCAAAATTTCTTTTTAATAGGAACGCCAATAATACAAATACAAAAAATAGGCTAGCCGTCGGGCTGTCCGGTACAAATGCCAAAAAAATGGCCGGAGTATTTTCCAATTGACTGCCGTACCAATAATATCCAAAAGCGGTACCAAATATATTTATTACTAATAACAAAACGAGCATTTGCCGATTCGCAAGCCAGCTGTAGATAACATTCATTCTTTAACCCTCTTTTACATTCTTATGTACACTCATTTTACAGGTCATCAACTTGAAAACCAAGCTTCATTTCAAATTATTTTCTTTTACGCTTCAATTTACCAATAAAAAAGCCGACAACCGTAGTCGTCAGCTTTTCATTTGCAGCATATGAAAGAAAATGCTGTTGATGGTTATATTATTTTGCTGATAATCCAGATACAAATTCAGCTAATGTTGCCAATTCCTCATCTGTACCTTTGAACATGCCAGCTGGCATGGCACCCTGTCCTTTGACAGCGATTTTAGAGATTTCTTCTGGCTTTAATCCAGTGTCAATTAAGCTTGGCGCTCCAGCTCCACCAGTTAATTCTGCTCCGTGACAACTAATGCAGCCATTGGAATCCATCAATTTATACCCATCGCTCTCTTTATCAATGTCTGCACCTTCCACGATTGCCCCTTGCTTCTTAGAAGCTTCCCAATCGTGATGGGCTGCGGACTCCCATGTTAAATAGAATACCCCTGCCATTGCCAATAGCATGAAGCCTACAGCAAAAGGACGTTTCGCGGGGCTCCGGTCTGGGCCACGGTCTAAAAAAGGTGCCAAGAGCAATGCCCCGAAAGCCAAACCAGGTATTACCATGGACCCTATTGCATTATAAGGTCCTGAAGCATAAGTATACTTAAGTAATTGGTAAAGGAAAAGGAAATACCAGTCCGGCAGCGGAACATAAGCTGTATCCGTAGGGTCTGCTATCCTTTCCAATGGTGACGGATGTGCGATTGTCAGGCATAGATAACCTACAAGAAATACAGCTCCGACCATCCATTCTTTTAAAAGGAAATTAGGCCAAAATGCTTCAGTTTTCCCAGGATACTCTGAATAATCTTTCGGAATATTCGGTTTACGGTCCGCGGAGATACGCGAGTCACCTACGAATTTCATACCTTTCCCACGATGCATTGAACAATTCCCCTCCTTTATGAAAAGGTTTTTTTGGATCTTGGTTCATAATTCTTTTATAGTGGACCTGAAATACCTTGTTTTCGGATCATTAGGAAATGAGCCGCTAGTAAAGCAAATAATGCTGCAGGCAGGAAGAATACATGAATTGCAAAGAATCGTGTTAAAGTCTGTGCTCCAACAATGGTTGGATCTCCTGCTATCAATGTCTTTAGTGCCGGTCCCATTAACGGTACCGATTCGACGATTGTCAAAGTAACTTTCGTTGCGAATAGCGCTTTCATATCCCATGGCAATAAATAACCGGTCAATCCTAATGCCAGCATGATGAAGAAAATCAATACGCCGACCATCCAGTTCAATTCGCGCGGTTTTTTGTATGCTCCCTGGAAGAAGACACGAAGAGTATGTAAAAACATCATAACAATAACTAGACTTGCTCCCCAGTGATGCATACCACGGACAATTTGACCGAAGGCAACTTCATTTTGTAAATAATAAACGGATTCCCAAGCGTTTTTAATGTCCGGGACATAGTACATCGTCAAGAACATTCCTGACAAGATTTGGATGACCGTAATAAAGAAAGTTAACCCGCCAAAACAATATACGAATGCAGAAAAATGATGTGCGGGGTTAACATGTTCAGGAACCTCATGGTCAGCAATATCCCGCCATAATGGCGTAATATCTAAACGCTCGTCCACCCAGTCATATAACTTTGTTAGCAATGTTTACGCCTCCCCATGCGGTTTTAGTTGACCCAAATAAAGAATTCCATCTTTTTCTTTCGTGGCATAGACATCCAATGGTTTAACCGGCGGTGTCCCTTTCACGTTCACTCCATCTTTCGTATACCTGCCATAATGGCAAGGACAGAAAAATTGATTCGGATTAGACTTATCCGTATTCCACGCTACCGTACAGCCTAAATGCTTACAGATTGGAGATAAAGCAACGATAGTACCATCATCCATTTTGTAAACCCAAGCTGTATTTGTTTCTTCAGACTCATACCACCCATCGACCTGCTTAAAAGTAAAGTCGACACGGGTCGGTTCGGTAGTCAGTTCACTTACCTTCTGTTTAGTTGCAATATAATCCCCGCCTTTATCTGCTGATAATACAGGATCAATTGCAAACCTAACCATAGGCATCAACATACCGGCCGCCATAAATCCACCAACGCCAGTAAGTGTGTAATTAAGGAATTGACGTCGTGAAACATTATGCTTGCTCATGCGTTTTCCCCCCCTCTATTACTATACTGAGAGCCCAAAGGACCAATAAATAGCAACACTATAAAACTAGGACATTTCCATGATATCTCAATAATTTACCAAGGTCAATATTTGTAAAACCCAAAAGGTGGCAACTATGTGTCAAATAATGCGAAAAATCCTACTTTTTTTCATTTTTCCAATTATAAGTGAAAACATCAAGTATTTGGAGAACCTGCTGGTTAATCATTTCCCTTGCTTGTTCAGTTTCAAGACTCTCCAGGGGGATGGCAGGAATCCATACTAAATTATTTTCCAATTCCCTCTCTTCCTTTTTCCACTCAAAATCTGAAGTTAGGAAAAAAATATGCTTGAAATCTTTTTCTTTCACTTCCTTGGCCCAACGATTTAACCGCTCTACCTTATCCATTTCATCACTTAAATAATGGAATGTTGGCAATAAAAGAATTCTCCCTTTCATCTGCTTTTCAATTTCCAAGCTTAAAATGGTAAGAAATTCATTCATTGAGCCCGTTTGCTTCATTTGCCCCCCAAAAGATAAGGGAACCAAAGGAATTAAAACGGTATCCACATACTCTTTTGACTGTATATACATGTCAAGATCTTTTGCTGTCCATTTCATGTTTTTTCTTCACTCCCGATTTTTCAAATCAACTCCTTATCATTTTACCATTATTTTTATAATATCTTTACCATATACCCATAGTCTTTACAAAAATGTTGATTTTATCTATCTTTTATAAAAAATAAAAACCTTTCCTGATTACGGAAAGGTCATTTTATTTCATCCAAGTACTTTTAATTGATTCAATTGCTCTGTTAAGTTTTTAAATGCTTGTTCATCATGCTTATCAAGTGCTTCATCGATTTCCTTAAGCAGGCGGTCCCTCTGAAAATACAACATGCTTCTTTCTAAAAATTGTTCAGCTAGCAGCTGATCCTTTTCGTTCGCTGCCATAGATTTCGGCATGAAGGGATTGCTTTCCAGTACCGCTGCATATTGATAGGAAGAGTAAGATGATTTAAAGTTGAGCTGAATATAAATATCTTCATCCCGATTTAAGCGGATATCGTGAAAGGATTTCTCTGCATCGGTCGTCATGATATTAGACTTATAGAACCTGAAAGGGACCTCATCCACACAATGTGTCGACATTATTAGTCCACGTGGGCAATATTGGGCATTTTCTACAAAATGAACCTTTTTCATTAGTTGATCATGACTCATTAAGTAATTCAATATCCACACGCATTCTCTTCGTTTCAGTTGATAATGATTTAAAAACCACCGAATAAAATCCTTCTTCTCATTCACAGAAACAGGGGCAGCCACCATGAATTCCCTCCTCTGTCTAGATTTAGTTTTATTTCCCTTATCTACATTCCATCTGTACTTTCACCTAGCCGCTCCAAAATCATCACATACTCATCATTCGCTGGGTTTATCTCAAGCAGCTTATTAAATATTTCTCTAGATGTGGCTCTGTCTCCTTCTTCAATTAAAAAGAAACCATAGTCTTCCAGGAAATCTTGATTGTCCTTGAATGAATTATATGCTTTATGATAGCTGGTTAATGACTCTTTAAATTGTTCGGTGTGTTGATAAGATACAGCAGCGATCCATTCAAACTGCGGATCATCCTCTCCATATCTCCTAACTTCACCAATACACTCCAATACATCTTCATACCTTTCGTGATGCATATACAATTTCAAGAGGGTGAGTGCAGCTTCCAAATAACCTGGATCTATGGCAAGAGCTTCTTTAAATAGATTTTCCGCCTCTTCTTCAAGTCCGCTTTTCAAGGCTATCTTTCCGCCGAAGAAGTAAAGTTCCTTATTGAATTCATCAGCCTTGATTCCTTCTTTGACCACTTTCAAGGCATTTTCCAAATCTTCAAGATGTTCATAACTCTTTGCCAGATATAAATATAGGGAATGGTATTCATGATCCATTTCTTTCAGTTCTGTAAACTTACGAACGGCTGTCTCGTAAAGGCCTGCCTGAAATGCTGTAAATGCATATTCAAATAGGGTATTGATTTCAAGTCCCTCATTTAAGGCCTTTTCAAAGTGCGGAAGGGCCTCCTCGAACTTTCCGGAGCTGCTTAATGCTTCAGCAAGTCTCTGATTGACATTGACTCCTGCGATTTCTTGTTCCTGTTCCAAAACCCTTATGTAATTTGCAATGGCTTCCTGATCCCTTCCTTGATGAAAGTACAGTTCACCTAGCGCAAAATCAATGATGACTTCATCTGGAAGTATTTCCTTGGCCTGAAGCAATTTTCGTTCACTGACCTCATCCATCCCCTGTAATTGATAAAGGTCCGCTTCTAAAAGTAAAGCACTTGGATATACTTCATCATCTACACTCACTTTTTCAAGCATTAGCATCGCTTCATCTTCCTGGTCCATGTCAATCAGGATTTCCGCCAACGAAACAATCAATTCTCCTTCATCAGGATAAAGTTCCAATAGATGTTCAAATAGATCCTTTGCCTCCTCCACAAAACCAAGCTGGAGCATTTCCTCGGCCAGCATCAATATGTCCTCTGCTGACTCTGATGATTTAATTCGATTTATATGTTTAAGAGCTTCAGTTAATTCCCCTTTTTTTAAATGCTGTACAACTTGTTCCACTGTGTTCATTGTTGATTCCTTCCTTTTGCATGATAGACTTGGTTTCTAGTCATACACACTCACGCCATAATGTCATCTTCTCTGCCATAAAGAACCAAATCCCCTTGTAATCGTGAGATGCATAGTAAACAGTATTCATTAGTTTACCATACTGTAGCCCTGTATTCCATTGATGAAGTCCCCTCCATTCTCATTAAAAAAAGGTTACTAGTTAATTCTCCATTCTACGGTCAATCTCCTTTTTGATCAGGGATCCCTTTTTCATAATTTTCTTGAATAATAGAGGCATAAAAGCCCATATGTTAGCGCTTTCAACACTTTCAAGCAAGTAAAAAAAAGTTTACAAACCAAATAAGGTTTGTAAACTTTTTATATATTTACTTTATCAATTGTGTCAAATGCCCAAAAAATTGTGGGTATGATACATCTATGGCATCAGGGTCAGCAAGTTCCACTTCCCCATCCGTTATTAAAGCCGCGACAGCGAGCATCATCCCGATACGATGATCTCCATGACTTGTAACCTTGCCCCCATTGAGGGCTTTACGTCCATTGATAATCAATCCGTCTGCTGTCGGAGTTATATCTGCCCCCAGGATGGAAAGCTCATTTGCGACCGTATCAATTCTATTGGTCTCTTTCACTTTAAGTTCTGCTGCATCCTTGATTGTCGTTATCCCTTCAGCCTGTGTTGCCAGAAGTGCAATTACCGGTATTTCATCGATGAGACGGGGAATCAGTTCACCGCTGATGGTGGTTCCTTGTAAGCGGGAGCTTCTGACAGTGATATCTCCTGCAGGTTCACCTTCACTCGTCTTCTTCTCTATCGTAATATCTGCCCCCATCGATTTCATGACTTCGATGATTCCAGTCCTTGTCGAATTAAGGCCCACATTCTTTAACACTACTTCACTATTTTCCGTAATCGCTGCAGCCACCATGAAGAAAGCCGCTGAAGAAATATCACCCGGCACATGGATGGTGGTTCCTTTGAAGACTTGATTTCCGCTTACTTTGATCGTTTGACCGTCCTTTTCGATTTTCCCGCCAAACTCTTGGATCATTCGTTCAGTATGGTCACGGGTCTCTTCTGGTTCGATAATGACCGTTTCCCCTTCAGCCTGTAAGCCTGCCAAGATTATTGCTGATTTGACCTGCGCACTTGCCACAGGCAATTCATAGCGAAACCCTTGTAACTTGCCTCCTCTTATGAAGAGCGGGGTATATTCGGCTCCTTTACGGCCATCAATGACCGCTCCCATCTGACGAAGAGGGTTTACTACCCGTGTCATAGGACGTTTGGCTATCGATTCGTCCCCTGCCAGCACGGCCGAAAAATCCTGCCCTGCCAAAATCCCCATCATTAACCTTATTGTGGTACCAGAATTTCCGACATCCAGCACTTCTTCCGGTTCCTTTAATCCATTAAAACCTTTGCCTTCAATTCTGACGTGCTGGCCTTCTTGTTCAATATGGACTCCAAGCTGCTTAAAACAGGAAATCGTACTTAAACAATCGGCTCCTGGAAGAAAATTAGTGACTGTCGTTTCCCCCTCGGCAAGGGCTCCGAACATTACCGAACGATGGGAGATGGACTTGTCTCCCGGTATGGCAATCGAACCACGTAATGATTGGATGTTCGTTTGTAATTTTTTTGTATTCATACAACCATCCTTCCTTATTATATTATGCCAGGATCGTTTCATAATCTGTATGTCTTGAGATACAATCTGCGGCTTTTATGCGATCTACATCCGTTTGGAAGCTGATGACCAGCACACCATATATCTCTTCCCTTGTTTCTATGATCCTTATGTTTGTAATGCTGATACCTTCTTGTGCCAAATATCCGGTAATCTCAGAAATTATTCCGGCATAATCCGGTATATCGATATATAAATCATAAAACGCTGGTATGGCGCCTTTCGCATCGGTTGGTAAATCATCCCTGAAAATCTTGGCATCAGTAAAGAATCGAAGGATTTCTTCACTATCTTCATTTGCTACCAACCCTTTTATATGCTCCATTTCATTCAGCCAATCATTCATTAATTCAAGTAAAACATCGCGGTTATGTAACAAAATGTCACGCCACATTTCCGGACTGCTTGAAGCAATTCTTGTAATATCCCGAAAGCCACCAGCTGCAAGCCTTGAAATCAACTTATTTTCCTTACTATAATTTTCTGCCTGCTTGACCAGCCCTGATGCGACAATATGCGGAAAATGACTGATGACTCCAGTCAGCTTATCATGTGTAGCAGGGGTGACAACCAAAAAGTTCGCTCTTGTCCCTTGTAACCACTCTTTCAATTGCTCAACTTTTTCTTCGTCAATTGAATCTCCAGGAGTTAGCAAATAAAACGCATGTTCAAATAAATGCAGTTTGGCTGCCCCGGCGCCGCTTTTATGTGAACCAGCCATAGGGTGCCCCCCAATGAAGGCCACCCCTTTATCTATCAATGGTTTTGCTGCCTTAACCACTGTATCCTTCGTACTTCCTGCATCCGATATGATGACATTACTTTTTAAATCCATATTAGCTAATTGAGCTAAAATCTTGACGGTTTCATTGACAGGCACAGCAAGTAGAATCAAATCAGCTTCACATGCTCCCGCTTCCAGAGATGATACAGAATCATCAATGATCCCCAATAGCATCGATAGCTGAATATTCTTTTCACTTAGGTCCGTACCAACAATCACGGCTTCAGGATGTGCATGGCGTATGGCCATGGCCAATGATCCGCCAATTAGACCTAGACCTATTACAAAAACCTTTCCCTTCACTCTTCTCTCCCCCGCATCTTTTATGCTCCTCTAGGTTTGATAAAAACGTTAAAGCAGCGAATCAGAAGGTGCCTCAACTTCATTCAAGAAAGTTTTAATAGCGTTAATCATTCCTTCATTTTCTTCAGTAGATCCAATCGTTACCCTTAGGCTGTTAGGAAAGCCGAAGGATTTCCCCGATCTTGCAATGTATCCGCGCTCAAGCAAATATTGAAACACCACATCGGCATCCTGTTTAAAATGGATAAAGATAAAATTACCTTGTGACGGGTAATAAGCTAAATTTTCCATATTGCAAAATTCATAGTACCGCTTGAGCCCTTTTTGATTTTCTTCCTTGCATTTTTCAATGAAAGCTTGATCTTCCAAAGCGACGATAGCAATATTCTGTGCGAATGTGTTGACATTGAATGGTTCCCGGGATGGATCTAGTTTCTGAATAATATCCTCATCTGCCAAACCGTACCCTACCCTAAAACTTGCAAGCCCATAAATTTTTGAAAATGTACGAAGTATGATCAAGTTTTTAAATTTATTAATCCATTGATTCGTTCTCGGGTAATCCTCAGCCGTTGCATATTCACAATAAGCTTCATCCAGAACGATAAGAACATCTTCCGGCACTTTTTCGATGAACGATAATAAGTCCTGTTCCGAAATGTATTTACCAGTAGGATTATTGGGTGTACAAAGCCAGACAACAGCCGTTTTTTCATCTATAACTTTTAGCATTCCTTCTAGATTATGAGCTCCGTCTATATGAGGAACTTCCCTTATTTCCGCACCTTCTAGCGTGGCATTATGGCGATACTGCGAAAATGTGCCTGTTGCCATGACCGTATTCTTTCCAGCTCCCAATAGGCTTCTGGAAATGATTTGAATGTTCTCATCAGATCCATTCCCAAAAATAAGCTGAGTTTCTTTCACACCTGTATGTTTTGCAACAGCTTCCCTAAGCATCGTTGCATATCCATCCGGATAGATGGCAAAAGAATGGGTTGAATTCCTAACGGATTCCTTGACCTTTTCAGAACAGCCAAAAGGATTTTCATTTGAAGCCAATTTCGTTATTTTTTCCAGCCCGTATAATTTTTTCACTTCATCAGTGGATTTTCCCGGTTGATAAGACTTCAAGGATAGGACCGCTTCATTCCATTTCATGTCAATCACCTCTATATTTTTTCACTTAAAGTAAGAAAGTGTTAGAATCGTATTCATATTCATATATTAAAATCATCTTATATTTATCTTTTTTGTTTTAAATCTGGTCGTAATACGGTAGCCCCTGCCTGGTATACATGCTGTATTTCTTTTTGAGATTTCGCCGTATTTACATGGATCATAACCCGGATGCAAAATGGCAAGGAATTGCTCACCGGTATTTCTTTCATGCATGTGACCGGTACATAGGTCCAGCCTTCGAATTTCCTCAAGGCTTTGGCAGGGAAGACAGAACGAATCTCATCCGTAGCAGAAAAAAATACAGAAGCCACCATATCGGGGTCAATCTCGTTGACCTGAATGATTTCTGCCATCAACTTTTCGACAGCGGCAATCACTTCCATTTCTGAGTCTTTTTCTACTGTTGTGGCACCCCTTATTCCTCTTATCACACATAGTTCCCCCTTATCCTGAACCCTATATCATATCAACCATTTCCTCTATCAGCTCAGAGTCGGCTATATCCATTAATAGTGGTGAACCCACTTGCTTTAGCAAGACAAAGGTAGCTGCATCATTGACTGACTTTTTGTCTGTTTTCATTAAATTAAGTAAAATTGCACTTTCCAGTCGGGTTGGAATTGTAACTTGATAACCTAAAGAAGATACCCAATTAATAAACTCCTCTAGTTTAAAATCGAGATCCTCTTTCTTTTTGCTTAATTTAAGAGCATATACCATCCCGATTAAAATGGATTCCCCATGCGTAAAGTTTCCATATCCCATTGAACCTTCCACTGCATGTCCAAGCGTATGACCAAAATTCAAAAAGGCACGAATGCCGTTTTCCTTCTCATCCTCTTCGACAATTTTAGCTTTAATGCCAATCCCTTTTGTAATCATTGTTAGGAATTGCTCATCCGTTATATCATTCAAATCCATAATATTCGACTTTAACCATAGATAAAACTCATTATCGGCTATCAAGGAATGTTTAATGACTTCAGCAAAACCTGACCTTAATTCTTTAAGAGGCAGGGTTTTTAAAAATTCAAGATCATATATGACCGCTTCAGGTTGATGAAAGGCACCAATCATATTTTTTCCTAGTGGGTGATTGATGGCAACCTTGCCGCCCACCGCACTATCGTGAGCGAGCAAAGTCGTCGGAACCTGTATAAATGGAATCCCTCTCATAAAAGTAGCCGCAACAAATCCAGCCAAGTCGCCGACTGCACCACCACCAAGGGCGATAATCAGCGACTTTCGATTAATCTGTTGTGATAAGCAGTAACTTTGGCATTCATAAAACACATCGAATGTTTTAGCATGCTCCCCCTCTGGCACAACATGATGCAGGACCGGTTTCCCCGTCTTGATCAGGGTGTTTTTCACGGTTTGCAAATGCAATTCCGCCACTTTCTCATCAGTTATGATCAGAATCTTGTTTAAATGATTTAATTCCTGTGTTATTAATTCGGGTAATTCATTTATCGCCTTCTTGCCAATTAAAACCGGATATTGCTTGGAAGCCGTTTTTATTTGGATGGATTCCATGATTTAAAACCCCTTTACTTCTTTCCGATATGATCTAATGTATTCCGCTAATTGCTCATAACGATCTGAAGGGAATTGCTCAACGATCGCAGCCGCCAGTTCCCATGCCACTACTGCCTCAGCAACCACTGCTGCGGCGGGAACTGCACAACTATCAGAACGTTCGACACTTGCTTCGAACACTTCCTTCGTATCAATATCAACACTTTTCAAAGGTTTATATAAAGTAGGGATCGGCTTCATTACACCGCGCACAACTATCGGCATTCCAGTAGTCATACCGCCTTCAAAACCGCCAAGGCGATTGGTTTTCCGGTAATACCCCTGTTCTTCATCCCATGCGATCTCATCATGGACATCACTGCCGAATCGATGGGCCGCTTCAAACCCAAGACCAATTTCTACCCCTTTAAATGCATTGATGCTCATTATCGCAGCGGCAAGTTTTGCATCAAGCTTACGGTCATAATGCACATAACTTCCTACACCCACCGGCATTCCTTCTACAATGACTTCAACGATGCCGCCGATGGAATCCCCTTTTTGTTTCGCTTCATCAATTGCGTCCTTCATCTGCTGCTCTACGTTTTTATCAAAACATCTAACAGATGATTCTTCTGTCACCTGCTGCAATTGCTGAATCGTTTCGTACTTTAGCGGTTCTGCCTTCACTCCACCAATTTCCAAAACATGTGATGCCACTTCTATCCCCAATAAAGACAAAAGCTTTTTAGCGACAGCCCCTGCTGCTACCCTTACGGTCGTTTCACGGGCTGAAGACCGTTCCAAAACATTTCTTAAATCGCGGTGCCCGTACTTAATCCCACCGTTCAAATCAGCATGACCAGGGCGAGGCCGGGTGATTTTACGTTTGATTTCTTCAGCTTCTTCCTCTGAAAGCCCTTCACTTCCCATGATCTTCGTCCAATGCTTCCAGTCGTCGTTCTCAACCACTAAAGCCACTGGTGATCCTAGTGTGTAGCCGTGTCTGATTCCCGAAGATATAAAAGCTTGATCTTTCTCGATCTGCATCCTTCGTCCACGCCCATGCCCTTTTTGCCGGCGTCCTAATTCTTGATTTATATCCTCAGTCGTAATCGGCATTCCTGCCGGTAATCCCTCAATAATAGTAGTAAGTTGCGGACCATGCGATTCTCCCGCTGTTAAATATCTCATCTTCCAGCCCCCTTTTAGCACTTTAAAGTGTATATGTATCAATATACCACAATTTTATGAGTTGTGGGTATATGTAAAACGTAAAAACTATATTGTTTGAATTTTATCACTTTTCGTTCCATTTTACATGTTCACCAACATTTTCGATATAGTTTAATCTTTCCGATCCATGGGTACTACGTTTGCCTGATTCCATGGCAAACGAAAAGGGACTGAATGCGCATGCAGGTTCAGCCCCTTTTAACAAGTATTTACTTTTTCTTATAAAAAAATGTGTCGACCGTTTCAAATTGATATTTTCCAGGAGTGAATATTTGCTCAGTACTTCCTACAAAGAATATCCCGCCGTTTTTTAGAGACGCACTGAATTTTTCATATAATAAACTTTTGGCTTCTTCAGTGAAATAAATTAAAACATTGCGGCAAACGACTAAATCGAACCCCCGATCGAACCGATCCGCAAGAAGATTTTGCTTTTTAAATGTCACTCTCTTCTTGATTTCATCATTGACACGATAAAAACTTCCTTCTTTTTCAAAGTATTTCCTTTTTACTTCTTCCGGCACTTCAGTTAAGGACCGTTCAGGATAAATCCCCAATACCGCACGCGCCAATACATTTTCATCCAAATCCGTCGCCAAGATCTCTATCTGGCTAAGTGGAACTAGATTGGATAATATCATTGCAATGGTATATGGTTCCTCACCCGTTGAACAGGCCGCACTCCAAATTTTCAACTTTTTTTTGCTTTCTAATAGCCCAGGAAGGATTTTCCGCTCTAGCACTTCCCATCTTTTCGGATTTCTATAAAATTCGGAAACATTGATTGTCATTCTATCCAAAAACTCATTTAAAACTCCCGGACAGGTTTGAATGTCTTTATAGTATTCACGAAATGAATGATAACCTCTTTTTTCATATAGAGATGTTAGTCGCCTTTTCATTTGGCCTTCCTTATATGATGCCAAATCAATGCCTGTCAACATTTTGATATTACGAATGAACTCTTCATATTCTTGAGGCATTCCTACGACTCCCCTGTACATAATTATTTTAAGTGGTTCTTCTCTTTATATATCGGAGAGTGCCATATTTTCTTTAAACTAATAATATTCCCTTACGATTGCAGCTCTAAAATAAAGGCTGTTTTCACATACTTTGTTGCTATTTATCAGGTAGTGAGTTGTGGTTGATTTCCCCTTCAGATGCTCGCTTTCCGCTCCAATCAACCTTAAATAGTTTCGATTTAAAAACAACAATCTTTACGAAAAGAGCCAAAATAAAAAAAAGCAATTCAAAAAAAAGCGGATTCCATCGCATAATGTCGATGGAACCCGCTTTTTATATAATGATCGTATTAATTAATAAACCCACTCGTTAACAAGTTTTGAATACTCAACAAGCTCTTCTTCTTTGAAGAATAAACCAATTTCACGTACAGCACTTTCAGCTGAATCAGATCCGTGAATGATGTTTTTGCCAACAGTTACGGCAAAATCACCACGAATTGTTGCTGCTGCTGCATCTTTAGGGTTAGTAGCACCCATCATTTGACGTGCAGTAGCGATTACATTTTCACCTTCCCAAACCATTGCGAAGACAGGACCTGAAGTAATGAAGTCCACTAATTCGCCAAAGAAAGGACGTTCTTTGTGCTCGCCGTAATGTTGCTCAGCCAATTCCTGGGAAATGACCATTAATTTTGCTCCTGCAAGAAGGAAGCCTTTCTTTTCAAAACGGGAAACGATTTCACCGATTAAATTGCGTTGAACGCCGTCAGGCTTTACCATTAAAAATGTTCTTTCCATGAATGTCACTCCTAATATGTATCATTGTTATTTGCCTTTATAAGGCAATCCTTTTAGAATATTACCATTGTTTGATAAGTTTCGCAACTCCTAGTATCAAAACTTTCTTTTTCCGATATTTTTTGCGATATCGGATAAAGTTTTTCTGGCTTTAATAGCAGGAAGACCTTTCAACTCAGTAAAAGCCTTTTCTAAATACATATCGCTGATTCTCGCTGCCTGTTCAATGGCCCCGGAAGATTTTATCGCATTGATTATATGCGACATTTCGTCTTTTGGCGTATCTTCCCGAACTGTTTCGATAAGTTTTTTCAACTTTGGATCTTCCATTGCAATCAAAACGGGTAAAGTGATATTCCCTTGAATCAAATCACTTCCGGCTGGTTTCCCAAGCTCTTCTTCCGAAGCCGTAAAATCCAATATATCATCTGTGATTTGATAAGACATACCGACATAATATCCGAATTTAAATAGCTTTTGGTGAACTTTCTCTTCAACCCCCGCTGAAATTGCTCCCAACTGGCAGCTGGATGCAATCAGTAATGCCGTTTTTCGTTTGATCCTTCTAAGGTATATCCGCCAATTCTGTTCGAAATTGTATTTATCTTTTATTTGTTCAATTTCCCCAAGACATAGTTCAACCATAGTATCAGCGAGAATTTGATGCGCAAGAGGAGACTCGATCACCGCCATCATTTCCAGTGCACGAGCAAAAATGAAGTCGCCTGTATACATGGCGACACGATTATCCCATTTTGATTTAATGGTCGCAGATCCCCTGCGTAAATCCGCATCATCCACAACATCATCATGTACAAGGGAAGCCGTATGAATCAGTTCCAATGTCGCTGCAACATGCTTTACGACATGGATATCATAACTGCCAAACTTCGCACCCAATAGGACGAATACCGGACGGATCCGCTTTCCACCGGATTGCAGTAAATGCAGGGAAGCTTCCCTTAAAACAGTGGAATCCGCTTCAATTGCGGCTTCTAGTTCTTTTTCTATTAATTGCAAATCTGCATTCAAAAATGAATACATCATTTTAAATTTCATACATTCCACCCAGCTTTGTCCATTGCTATTATGCTTATTTTGAAGGCTTGTACCCGAAATGTGTTGCTGCAACACCGCCGAAATGTGCCTTGTAACTGACATTTTCCATTCCAGCCTGCTTGAACATGCTTTCAAGCTTTTTCATGCCTGGGAAATCTCGAGCTGACTCCTGCAACCATGAATATTCGCTATAGCTTTTTGCGAATAATTTGCCGAACATGGGCATGATGAAACGGAAATAAAAATAATAGCCCTGTTTAAAACCAAGCATAGTCGGCTGTGAAGTATCCAGGCAAACGACCATTCCACCCGGCTTGGCTACCCGGTTTAACTCTTTAAGCACTTGCATGTAATCAGGGACATTCCGCAGCCCGAAACCGATCGTGACATAATCAAAGCTATTGTCCTCAAAAGGCAGTTCCATTGCATTCCCATGCCTTAGGGACACTTGATCTAAATTGAGTTCATTCACCTTTTGTTCGCCGATTTTCAGCATGTTCTTACTAAAATCCAAACCAACAACCTTTCCTTCTGGTCCTACTTCGTTAGCAAGGGCAATGGTCCAGTCCGCTGTTCCACAGCATACATCAAGTGCATGGGCGCCTTTTGGGACATTCATGATGGCCATTGTAGCCTTCCGCCATTTAAGATGCTGTTTAAAGCTGATGAGGGAATTCATCTTGTCATAGTTTCCATAGATCTTTTCAAAGACATGATGAACTTTTTGCTCTTTAGACTGCTCCATGACTCACCCTTCTTTCACATATGAATTTGCGATACTCTCTGTTTGCTCCAAGATGACATTCACTCTTTCCTGAAGTTCATCACCCAATTTAGACAGCTTCCGCATCGAGCACTGTACGGATTGCCTGGCATCCCTTAGGCACTTGTCGAATTGGGTCCGTACCCGTTCTTCTTTTTCTGACATCAGCATGGTTCCACTAATCGAGTCATCAAAAGGCATTTCCCTTAGGACATCAAAAACTATCGATTGACCCGACTTCAGATAACTCCTCTTCTCGGCAAGCAACCGATTCAAAAGCAGCAGATCTTCCGATATGTCTATCCAGTCAGGCTGATTATAGTAATCCGCCAGTTTATGAATCAGCGAAGCCTCGATCGCTTTTATCGTCTTTAAAAGCGTTGGCACATCATTAATGGACCCTTGTTGATAAAGGATGATTTTATTATCATTTATTTTTTTTATCGCGCTTGAAAGGATACGGATCATATCAACATTACCTACACTGGCAAGCCCTTGATAGTATAAGCCACTATAGTAATCGCCAGCAAGCACTTGTAGTTGGCGATTTTTCAAAACCTCAGGCAACTCGGCTCCTTCACCAGAATTCGATACGATTTCATGGGTATCCAGAGCTATTTGCACTAACATTGTTGAAATGATGTATTGATTCCGTTTTCCGCTTAAAACGTCCAAATCGCTAAACAATCCCCAAAGCAATAACAGTTTATCTTCATCTAAGCTTGGCTTTTGTATATACTTCAATAAATATGGATGTTGAGCTTTCGTTTCTATTAATCGTTTTAATTGCCTTATGTCGTCCGTTATGTTTAACAATTGAGATCACCCTTGCATCCCCGAAAGATAATTTTTTTCATACATATTGGTTTCTGTCCGTGTAAAATACACATTATTATACCATAAAAACAACCAGATGAAATGGACAACGTTTATAAAAAGAAACTTCCAAAACTAAGGAAACCATCGTCTTTTGTTCTTCAAAAAAATGGATGCGGGAAATTTACAGCTTGTTAAACGCGATATCAGATGATTGATTTAATATTTAACCCATTAGAGATAAGCTATCATTTGTCAGATGCATTCTTTTTAGAATCACTTTCTATCTCCCCGAATGGAGTATAAACTTTTGCATGTCCCCTGATTTTTATCGCCGAGGTGTGCTCCGTGAATTGTGCGATCATAACCTCTCCTGAGTCAAGTTTTTCAGAGTGATGAAACTTGGTGTCGGTTCCTCTTGTTAACCCGATGACATTCACACTATCCTCAATGGCCTTGATTACGACAAAATCATTCAGAATCTTTTTTTCATTCATTTTTCCCTGCCCCCAAGTCCTTAGTCTTTAATGAATGCCAACACTTCAGCTCTAGTGCGGTGATCCTTCGCAAACGTTCCCCTTACAGCAGAAGTCACTGTTTTAGATCCGGGTTTTTTCACGCCTCGCATGGTCATGCACATATGTTCAGCCTCCACTACAACCATTACACCATGAGGCTCGAGCTTTTCCATGATCGAGTCTGCAACTGTAGAAGTGATGCGCTCTTGAAGCTGCGGACGCTTCGATACAGCCTCAACCGCCCTTGCCAATTTGCTTAAACCAGTCACTTTTCCGTTTTTCGGAATATATGCTACATGGGCTTTCCCGTAAAAAGGGACTAAATGATGTTCACATACCGAGTAAAACGGAATATCCTTTACAAGTACGAGTTCTTCATGGTCCTCCCCAAAAACAGTATCGAAATATTCCTTTGGATCCTGATTAAGTCCAGAAAAAATTTCTTCATACATTCTGGCTACCCGAGCAGGAGTATCCAGCAGCCCTTCTCTCGTAGGGTCTTCCCCTACAGCCTCAAGAAGCATTTTAACCGCTTCTTCTATTTTGGCATGATTAACATTAGCCATTTATAGTACCTCCTAAAAATTCATTAATATTATGTATTCAGAAATTCAAGGCATTACACCCTGATATCCATATTTCCTATAATTAAAGCGGCCCATTACCTCCAGCAATGACAAGCCCAAGAAACGCAGCACCGCCGGAAACGGTTTTTTTACTGATTATTTCCTGATGACAAATTCACCATTTACAGCGTTTCTAAAATATTCACTGTCTTTTATATTATCACAGATAGAAATTAAGAAGCAAAAAAAGGACCGCGTTTTCACGCGGCCCTTTTCGGTTAAGCACCCGTATGTAATGGTAGAATTACTTCACTGCATCTTTCAGTGCTTTACCAGGTTTGAAAGCTGGCACTTTGCTAGCTGCAATTTCGATTTCGTCACCAGTTTGTGGGTTACGACCTTTACGAGCCGCACGTTCACGAACTTCAAAGTTACCAAAACCAATCAATTGGACTTTATCACCGTTTTTTAGCGCTTCTAAGATTGTATCAAAAACAGCATCAACAGCTTTTGTAGCGTCTTTCTTAGAAATTTCAGTTGCTGTCACAACTTCATTAATTAATTCTGTTTTGTTCATGCCATTCACCTCCTCCCAAAAGGATTCTTTATAAAAAATCATTATTACAACACTATAATAGTGATTTGATATTAGTTTCGGTTTACAAATTTTCATTCCCTGGAAATCAAGGATTACCTAGCCGAATTAATTTCCAAATAATGCATCCATAAATTTAAAAATAGGTTGAAATCGCTGTTATAACGCGTTTTCTGTATGTAGATTATCACAAATCCTATTAGCTTAGCAAGGGAATTCAAAAAATAATGGGAATCTTTTCATAAATAATTGTATATATTATAAATTTTGTCTTTCGCTATTCATCATTTCCCTTTTTTATAGAAATTAAACTTATTATATTACTGAAAATCGCTTAACCACAGGGTTTTTTCAAGATTATACTAAAAAACAATAGTTTTTTTCAACTATAAGCCTCCGCAAGTGATATTTTATTTGTGACCCTTCCGTCCATAGCATGCAAAAAGACCAATCCATTAATGGAGTTGGTCCAGCTTTTAAACGTTTTTTATAAGATGATGGCAATCAATCCCCCACTGCCCTCATTAATAATCCTCTCCAGTGTCTCTTTCAATTTATAGCGTGCATTGTCTGGCATCATTGCTAATTTCACCTGTATGCCTTCCCTTACATAGGAACTTAGGCTTCTGCCAAAAATATCAGAGTTCCATATGGAAAGTGGATTGTCTTCGAAATCCTGCATCAGATAACGGACCAATTCTTCACTTTGCTTTTCCGTTCCGATGATTGGCGAGAATTCGGATTCGACATCGACCTTGATCATGTGGATGGAAGGAGCTACAGCTTTTAGCCTGACACCGAACCTGGCTCCCTGACGGATGATTTCCGGTTCATCAAGACTCATATCGTTAAGGGAAGGGGCTGCGACACCATATCCAGTTTGTTTGACCATTCTCAATGCATCGGCCACCTGATCATATTCTGCTTTCGCATACGCAAAGTCCTGCATCAAAGATAACAGATGATCCTTGCCCCGAATCTCCACACCGACAATTTCCTTCAGAATATCATCATAAAGTTCATCTGGGGCGTATAGGTCGATTTCTGCAACACCCTGCCCCATCTCAATGCCTGCAAGCGCGGCACGGTCAATGAACTCGAATTCATTGAAATGACCGACTACACGATCTACATCCCTCAGGCGTTTAATGTCCTTGACTGTCTCTTTAACCGCTTCCTGGTAACTTTCCCTTAACCAATGATCCTCTCGCAGAACCATTACCCAACTTGGTAGATTAACATTGACTTCGAGAACAGGGAATTCGTACAGGGCCTCACGAAGTACGCTGTAAACATCCGATTCCCGCATTCCTTCGACACTCATGGCCAATACAGGGATATCATACTTTTCCTGCAAGGATTCCTTCAGTGCGACCGTATTTGGGTGGTGAGGCTGAACGGAATTGACAATCATGATAAATGGCTTGCCAACCTCCTTCAATTCTTCAACAACCCTTTCCTCGGCATCTAAATAATCACTTCGCGGGATTTCTCCTATTGATCCATCCGTCGTGACGACTACGCCTAATGTGGAATGATCCTGTATTACTTTGCGAGTACCGATCTCAGCCGCTTCATTGAACGGAATCGGCTCTTCATACCAAGGCGTATGAATCATGCGGGGACCATTTTCATCTTCATACCCTTTAGCCCCAGGTATTGTATAACCGACACAATCGACTAAACGGATGTTCACATCGAGACCTTCAGCTACCTGAATCGATGCTGCCTGATTCGGTACGAATTTTGGTTCTGTAGTCATGATCGTCTTTCCAGCAGCACTTTGAGGCAATTCATCCTGTGCCCTGGCACGGTCCGCCTCTGACGGGATATTCGGAATAACGACTAACTCCATGAATTTTTTAATAAATGTGGATTTCCCAGTCCTGACGGCACCGACAACCCCCAAATATATATCGCCACCGGTCCGCTCAGCTATATCTTTAAAAATATCTACCTTTTCCAAGGTATCCCCTCCCGAATTAGAGTTTTGGGATTTCGTTTATCCATTTGATTTTATTTAGGACACTATATATCTATGATGTTGTCCTAAAAATTTATTCCAATTATTTCCCTGGTTCAATCCCTTCCTCCACCAGAAATTTTATATAAGGGTTGTTATTTAAAATGTAGGATGAAATAAAGATAAAGAAATAACCCTTCCCCTACAATATATTTTGCAGAAGAAGGGTTATGCCTATTTTGTAAGAAATATTGGATTATTTGTTTTTTCATCAATTGTATATGGCAATGAATAGGCAGGGACGAACTCCGAACTCTGCACTAGCAAGTCCCGGATATCATCACCTGGCTTGATTTCCCCATCATGCTTCTTCAATGCCTCAAGTAAATCCGGGGTATAATCAACAAAAATATCACCTTGACCATCAACTACAAGGTATAAGTCTTTTTGTGAAAATGGACTCGTGACCGTAGGAGCTTCCTTCAGGCCCATTTTTTCATAATCAAGTGTAAAGACATTATCGGATAACCTTTCCCTAAATGGCGGATATCCGTTGCTTTGCTGATAAGCAGTCAATCTCAAGGAAACATCCTGAATCTTCTGTGCCATCCTGACATCCAACAGCTTTACAGTCGGATCTTTTTCAGCATTAACGAGGATGTATTGAAAGACGCCCCCTGATTCAAAGGCATTGTCCGGCGGTTCAGCCAGATACCTCGGTGAGATCTTAGAAAACTTTATAACATATTTTTGATAAATCGGTGTTTCTGCATCTTTTGTAACAATGGGCAGTATGCCGCCTTCATCTTTCTGAAATTGATCGACTGCACTTTGTACGGATTGTATCTGCTCTTTATAAGGCAGTTGGTTTTGCATTTTTTGCTTCTCTGGATATAAACAGCCAGATAATGATACGGCAATGCATAATAAACATAATATTTTGAAAAAATTTTTCATCATTTCTCCTCACCTATTAAGTGGTTGGCCCGCTAAGAACAACGATAAGGATGATCAAGCCGGCTAGAATCATAAGTATGTATGCGATAATTGCTGTCAAGCCTCTCCAAAAACCTTTTAATTTATAACGGCTAATGTAGATTAGAAATATAGAGATAACCATAAAGCCCATAGCTATAAAGGATATCCACATTTTTTGCAGAGCAGGTGTCATATCTTCATCACTCCTTTTTCCAGAAATTATTATAACATACCAAATTACGTTAAAGGAATTAAATCATTGTCAAAACTGTGTAATTCTCAATTTACATGACTCATTTTCGCGCAAAAAAATTTTAGGTACAGATATATAACAAAAAAATGTATAGTAATTTCCATACCTTCTCCCTCCAATCAAAAAAACAGCCCTAAGGCTGTTTTTCTGCTTACTTATATTAAGATTGAAGCGTCGGCAAAACCTCTTTAAACGCTTTTATGACTGTATCCACTTCATCCAAATGTATAGTCAATGACGGCTCGATCCTGATTGTTTTGGAGTTTATAAGCGTACCTGCCACCAAGATGCCTTTATCAAAGAGGGCTTTAGAAAATTCATAACCCACTTCGTCTTTATGGAACTCAATACCAATCATCAATCCTTGTCCGCGAATCTCCAATACCTTATCTTTGTGCTCTTTAGCCACTTCCCTTAACCCATTTAAGAAGTATTCACCAACTTCTGCAGCACGCTCCGGTAATTTTTCCTCCAAAAGCACGTCGATCGTAGCAATGGCAGCAGCACATGCAAGTGGATTTCCTCCAAATGTCGTAGTGTGCATGAATGGATTGTCGAACCAGCTTTTAAACACCTTCTCATTGGCTACAACGGCCCCTGCAGGCATTACTCCGCCGCCAAATGCTTTCGCTAAACAAAGAATGTCCGGAACCACATCATAAAGCTGGGATGCAAACATTTTACCTGTACGTCCCATTCCTGTTTGAACCTCATCCAATATCAATAACGCATCATATTCGTCACATAGTGCCCGAACCTGCTTTAAATAATCTTGCGGAGGGAGGATGACCCCTCCTTCACCCTGGATAGGCTCCAACAGCACAGCGGCAACGTCTTCACCGACCAACGCACAACTTTCAAACGTTTTTCTCATCATATCCACATCACCGAAAGGTACATGACGCACACCTGGAATCAGTGGAATGAACGGTTTTCGGAACATGCCCTTTGCTGTTGCTGATAAGGAACCAAGACTTTTACCATGAAATGATTTTGTCGTTGAAATAATCGTGAATTTGTCACTGTACATTTTAGCCAACTTAAGCGCAGCCTCCACGCTCTCCGTACCGCTGTTCGTAAAGAATGAGTATTTTAAATCTCCCGGCGTGATATCGGCTAGGATCTTTGCTAGCATTGCACGCAATGGATCAAGTAAGTCCTGGCTATGAAGGGCTTGTCTTTGCAATTGATCGGTTACGGCCTTTACTACTTTAGGGTTACGATGGCCAACATTATAAATGCCAAACCCACCTAAACAATCAATATATTTTTTTCCATTAACATCCGTAAAACATGAATCTTGATCAGACCACTCTACCGCAGCGAATTGTGTGTCTTTAGTGACCGTCTTCCGATATTCCAAAAACCCTGGGTTTACATGGTTACGGAAATTCTCGACCGTTTCTTTCGTTACCCATTGGGCATCTTCTTTTGAAATTTCTTTTTGCTCAATTAATTGAAGCACCTTTTTAATATAATCCTTGGTTTCTGATTGGTTGGCTTGAGTTTTACTTTCTACGTTAATTGACATTTTATACTCTCCCTTTTTTATAAATTTATTGGATGGTTAATTAAGGATGCTTTTAATGAATCTTTAATGCTTACCTCCCTTTTTTCTTATACTTACTTATCAAGCAAGTACCGTKCCAAGATAATTAACCAATAAAATCGCCTTTTTTTTAATAAATACCACTAAACCTATGCAATTTTGCATATCATTATTTTACTTTGCATAATCTATCCTTGGAAAACCATTAAAAAAGCTTACCAAATTCCTTCATAAAAAAAGCCGTTGATAAGTGAATAACATCACTCGTTAACGGCTTTTTTTCAATATGCATTTTTTTCGATCCTCTTACTCTGTTCAGCCAAGACTTTTTGATACTTCCTGCTCACTGATGATTGACTTATCCCCAACGCTTTTGCCGCTTTCGTCGTAGTCTTATACTGTTTCATGGCCAGCATGATCAATTGCTCTTCAACATGATCCTGGGCTTCCTGCAGCGGAAGGATTCTCGTAATGATGGGTTTTGTTTGTTTAAAGTCACTGCCGACCGGAATGAACCTTTGAATGAAGCCGGCATCGATCATCTCTTCATCTGCAGAAACAACCAATCTTTCAATCATGTTCTGCAATTCACGAATGTTCCCCGGCCATGTATAGACTTCCAGTATATTCAAGGCATCAGGGGAAAAGTGGTAATTCCGCTGATACCTTTCATTCAGTTTTTGCAGAAAATGAAAGGCTAGCGGCGGTATATCCTCCGGCCTTTCCCTTAACGGGGGCACATGTATGGGAATGACATTCAATCGATAGAATAAATCTTCTCTAAACGTCCCCATCTCGACCATTTTTTCCAGTCTCTTATTCGTTGCCGCAACAATTTGAACATCGATGGAGACAGGTGTCGTACTGCCTATCGGGATCACTTCCTGTTCCTGGAGGACTCGCAGCAGCTTGACTTGCAGATGTATAGGCATGTCACCCACTTCATCAAGGAATAAAACACCGTTATTGGCCTGTTGAAAGTATCCTACTTTCCCATTTTTATCCGCTCCTGTAAATGAACCCTTCGTATAACCAAACAATTCACTTTCGAGGAGGTTTTCCGGAATCGCCCCGCAATTTATCTTCAGGAAAGGTTGCTTGGAGCGCCTGCCCATTTTATGGATGGCTTCGGCTATCACTTCTTTACCCACTCCCGACTCCCCGTTGATTAATACAGTAGATGAAAAATGAGCGATTTTCTGGACTTGGCTGATTATCTGCTCCATTTTAGGACTGGCAAAAATCAACTCTTTATAAAATTGATCTTGTTTTTTGAATGAGTCCAGTTCTTTCTTCATTTCATTTAGTTCCGATTTCAATTGTGCCGTTTCCGTTATATCCCTAGATGCAATGACTATACGCTCTATATCCCCTTTTTCATTGAATACTGGAGTACCGACGGAAAGTACTTTTTTATTCATTTTCGTATCTTGGACAATCGATACTTTCTTTTTTTGTTCAAGGACTAACCGGGGGACCGAAGGATTGAAAATCCCTTCATCTTCTAATTGCAAGAGATTCTTTCCGATATAATCTTTTAAATCCTTTCCCCAGAAACCTGAGATGATGCTGTCACTATAGCGTAATAGCTCCCCTTTTTGATTGACGACCAGAATTTCATCATAGATATTCGCTAAAATGGCATTCAAGTCTTTATTCGAGCTTTTTATCAAATCTATTTCCATGGCCATTTCCTCAACCATCGGTAAATCCTGAACGATGATGATCAGGCCTTCGACTTCTTTTTCATGATTTAAAATCGGGCTATAATCGACAAGCACACTCATGACATCAGTAATCTCCAGCTGATTAAGAATACTGCTCCCGCTGGCAAACACGTTATGTATATGCTGCTTATCGAAGATGTTTGCAGCAGGTTCATTAAGGACTTGTTCTGAAGGTTTTTTTATCATTTTCAAGCCAGATTCATTGAAGTTCACGATATTTTTTTCTTTATCAGCCACAAAAATCCCCATAGGAATGGATGTTAAAATAACATTTAGCAGGTCTAAGTTTTGTTTGCTGTCCTGCTTGAATAATTCAGCTAAAACATCTTCCCTTTTTACATAACCGGTAAGCAGGCCTTCATCCGTTTTTATCAGTACGATAGGTTCACCGATAATTTGAAACAGGAGCGGCATAGAAATGTTTGGATGCAATTTACAAACATTTTCAATCGAGAAAGCATACTGTAAAAGCTGATCGACTGTTGTTACTCTTTCATTTAACGGGAGGTCATCCATGCGGATATAGGCAAATACTTGATTATCCTTCATAAGAAAGAAGAAAGGTTCCTGTATCTCATCAATTTTTTGCTCTGAAAATGTTGGTTGATCAATTGTTATAGATATGAATGGTCTAATTTTATCATCCGGAATAGATAACACAGTTTCACTCTCCTTTTGTAACCCAACCTATATTTTAACACAATTCTGAATTGCAAGATAAAAAAATAAATATGTCCAGCTTCTCATACCCAACATTTACCTTTATTCGATCCATAATAAAAGGGGTTCCTTCTACATGTTAAAACAAAGTGATTGGAACGGGTGCGTGAGACTCCTGCGGGAAAAGCCCGTCCATGGGGAGACCCCGCAGGCGCAAAGGGCCGAGGGCGGACCGTCCGTGGAAAGCGAGTGCCCTACGTTCCAATCAACGTTCTATTTTACAAACCCTCAAAAAGACTGCAGACAAACTCAATTATTATCGAGTTTATCTACAGTCTGAAGAGTTCTTTATTGAACCCTTTTGACCTAAAGATCAGTTATACATCTTTTACTTATTTTTCATTGGACAAAGGGGCGTTCACCTTTTCGTATTTAATATCCTCCACAATATCGATATTCGTCGCAATAGTCAGTAAATTCAAAGCCCGCACATAAGCCGGTACAGAAGGAAAGCTGCTGAAAAGAACGGCTGAACAACAAACAATTGACCATTGGAATGAATAAAATCCATTAGTATCGACCAACCCACCAGAAAACCGGCATATGGATTAATCGACTTTTGCGTAGGCATATGCTGAACCTGCCGATGGAATGACCTTCGCCGTCTGTCCATAACTGTTTTCCGTGAAAAGCATCACCATTAAAGCGAGTATGTAGGCTCCAGGAACCACATGTGACATTTCTGCTGCGATGCCATATGTGCTGAACACCGTTGCTAAAGCCATGAATGAAAAACCGAATAGAATAACAGGCATGAAACCTCTCCATTTTCTCATCAGACTTATAACCTCCCCCCTTCGTTACATCAATAGAGTGGATTCACTGGGCTTCTTTAAAATGAAATAGCGGAGGGGATTCCGTAAACCATTTTGTCCGGTACAGAAGATAACAAATTCCAATTAACGCCCAGACAACCCCTAGGATCAATGAACTCATATCGAGATTAAGCCACAGAATGAATACCGATGCCCCTCCAATAACCGGGGACAGAATAGTTGAAAGAAATCCTTTCATCGTTCGGAAACTTTTGTTTCTTATTGCATGGACGATTACACAAATATTCACGAAAGTAAAAGCAATTAGAGCCCCAAAGTTAATGAGGGAAGCGGCCGTAACCAAATCAAGGAATAAGGCAATCATTGATATGGTCCCGACAAAGATGACATTAAAAAATGGCGTATTATATTTGGGGTGGACAAACCCAAAAAGTTTTTTTGAGATCATTTGGTCACGCCCCATGACATATAACAACCTAGAAACACTAGCATGGGATGCAAGACCGGAGGCAAGGGTACCGGATAAAGTTCCAGCGAGAAAGAAAGCTTGAAATAACTTCCCGCCCACAAAAAGGGCAATTTCCGGGGAAGCCGCCTCAGGATCGCCAAAACGGGAAACATCAGGGAAAAATAACTGTGTAAAGAATGCAGCCGTCACAAATAAAACCCCACCGATCAGGGCAGTCAAAAAGATGGCCCGGGGAATCGTTTTAGATGGATTTGGTGTTTCTTCCGATAATGTAGTGACAGCGTCAAACCCCAGAAACGAAAAACAAAGGATTGTAGCGCCTGTAATGAGTGTCGACATTTCCATATGAGGCCCGATGAATGGCTGAACTGAAACAACGTCACCTGTTCCTTCTCCACCCATGACCCCTTTGACCACAAGAGCCACAAAAATAATGATGACCAACATTTGAAAGAAAACTAGAAAGCTATTAAAGTTGGCAGCAAAATTAACATTGAATAAGTTAATCCCTGTCATTAAAAGAACAAATGCCACTACCCATATCCACGGGTATACTTCAGGAAAAAGAGCTGTTAGGTATATTTTTGTTAAAATGGCGTTCACCATCGGTAAAAATAAATAATCAAGCATCGATGACCACCCGACAAGGAAGCCTAAATGTGGATTTATCGTTTTTTGAGTATAAGTATAGGATGAACCTGCCTGCGGATAAATTTTCACCATTTTTCCATAGCTAGCTGCAGTAAACAACATCGCCATAAGAGCAATGACATAAGCTGTTGGCACATGCCCCCCCGTTTCTTCTGAAACTATCCCGAAAGTATCAAAAACAACCATCGGCGTCATATAACCAACACCAAGCAATACGATATGCCATAAGTTTAAAGACCTTTTCAGTTGACCTGTTTGCATGTATCCTTCCCCTTCCTTGTTTAACCAGAAAAGTTATCCAACTTTCCCGGCCTCCTTTATAATTTTTTTGTTATAATACACTTCGCAATTTTCATACCAAAAAAAAAGTCGATTTTTAACAAAAAACAAGGAAATAAGTAGAATATTTCATGCAAATTTGAATAACTCATGCAATTATTCATAATCCCTAAAGTTAGCTAAAAGAGAATCAATGATTTTTACCCATAAAAAAAAGCAGAAGATATAAAGATACCTTCTGCTCATTTGACTAAATCCCCCGTGCCGAGGTCAAATTACTAGTTTACTTTCGTTGCATTGTATGCTGATACACGGCAAGGCGCATCATCGAATGCCTAATTTAATGAAATTCTTTTATTAAAATCAACAAACGCGAGGTTAATCCTGCTGTCTGCTATCCAATATGTTAAAAAGTTCTTCCATTTCATTCGTTTTTGAACGATTCATTAAAAGGTCAACTGCCTTTTTCACTTCTTCCCCATTGAATAAAACATCGTACAAGGCTTCTGTGATCGGCATGTTCACTTCGTATTTTTTAGCTAGTTGATAGGCGGCTTTAGTGGTTCTGACACCTTCAACGACCATACCCATGTTTTCCAAAACTTCTTCAAGCTTTTGCCCTTTACCAAGCATATTCCCAGCTCTCCAATTACGGGAATGGACGCTTGTACAAGTGACGATCAAGTCGCCAATCCCAGCTAAACCTGAAAACGTTAGTGGGTTGGCCCCCATGGCCACCCCCAGGCGGGATATTTCAGCCAATCCCCGTGTCATTAATGCAGCCTTGGCATTATCACCATAGCCTAAACCATCCGTAAGGCCGGCACCCAAAGCAATGATGTTCTTCAATGCCCCACCGATTTCAACACCAATCAAGTCGGGATTTGTATACACACGGAAATTATTATTGATAAAGATGTCCTGAACCCTTTCGGCTGCCTTCATATTCTTTGAAGAAACGGCAACTGTTGTCGKGTGACGCAGACTGACTTCTTCTGCATGACTCGGTCCTGAAAGAACCACTATATCTTTAAGCCAATCCGCCGAAGAGACTTCTTCAATCATTTCCGATATACGAAGCAGTGAATCAGGTTCAATTCCTTTACTCACATGAACGATCGTCAATGGTTTATCATGAGCCTCTTTAATCTGACCAAGCACTTCCCTGTAGGCTTTGGTCGGCACCGCCAAAATAATTATTTCAATCCCGGCCAACGCTTCTTTAATGGACGAATATCCTTTAATCCCCAAAGGCAATTCAATCCCAGGCAAGTATTTTTCATTCGTATGATTTTGATTCATTTCATCAATTTGTTTCTGATTATGTCCCCATAATCTCACTTCATGCTGGTTATCAGCTATTACCATCRCTAAAGCAGTTCCCCAGCTCCCTGCACCAATCACAGCGATACTTTCTTTTGCTTTCACCATTGTATAACCACCTTTACTATTTCCTTTGGCGTCCAAAAATTCGTATCGGTGTTCCTTCAAAACCAAAGGCATCCCTAATTCGATTTTCTAAAAATCTCTCATATGAGAAATGCAATAACTCCGGATCGTTAACGAATACAACGAAAGTAGGCGGCTTAATCGCAACCTGAGTCGTATAATAGATTTTCAAACGGTTGCCATTATGAGTCGGTGTCGGATTCATCGCCACGGCATCCATGACCACTTCATTCAATACATTTGTCTGAACACGGATAGCATGATTCTCACTAGCCTGATCGATGACTGGTATTAAGGTATGTGTCCTTTTTCTAGTTAAGGCAGAAAGATAGATGATTGGCGCATAATCCAAGAATAGGAAATGGGCACGGATCTTTTCTTCAAAATCCTTCATCGTTTTTTCATCTTTCTCGATGGCATCCCACTTATTGACGACGATGATGACCGCTCTACCCGCTTCATGGGCATATCCGGCAATTTTTTTATCCTGCTCACGAATACCTTCTTCAGCGTTCAGGACCACAAGAACAACGTCTGAACGTTCAATTGCCCTTAATGCACGAAGAACGCTATATTTCTCCGTACTTTCATACACTTTCCCTTTTTTCCGCATCCCAGCAGTATCAATTATGACATATTCTTTGCCATTATATTTATAAGGGGAGTCAATCGCGTCGCGAGTCGTTCCTTCAATTTCACTTACAATGACACGATCTTCACCTAACAATGCATTGACCAGTGAAGATTTACCTACATTCGGTCGTCCAATCAAACTGAATTTAATGACATCATCAGCATAATCCTGGCCGCTGAATTTAGGGAAGTGTTTGGCCGCTTCATCCAGTAGGTCACCAAGACCGAGTCCATGAGACCCGGAGATCGGAAATGGATCGCCAAAACCTAACGCATAGAAATCATAGATTTGATCTCTCATTTCTGGGTTATCAACTTTATTTACCGCAAGGACAACTGGCTTTCTCGATTTAAAGAGAATCTTAGCGACCTCTTCATCTGCAGACGTTACCCCTTCACGACCATTCGTCATAAAAATTATCACATCGGCTTCATCGATGGCAATTTCAGCCTGCTGGCGAATTTGTTCTAGGAACGGCTCGTCACCGATATCAATTCCACCCGTATCAATAATGTTAAAATCATGTGTCAACCAT
Source organism: Peribacillus sp. P4_B1 (assembly GCF_056402395.1). NCBI lineage: Bacteria > Bacillati > Bacillota > Bacilli > Caryophanales > Bacillaceae > Peribacillus > Peribacillus sp. P4_B1. The sequence goes on along the minus strand of NZ_JBFUHM010000012.1, from coordinate 24,852 downwards.
TCACCTGAACTATAAATCCTGTCACGTGTTACTCCAGGAACGTCTTCGACAATCGAAACCCGTTCTCCCACTATTCTATTAAAGATTGTCGATTTTCCCACGTTCGGACGACCGACTATCGCAATTACCGGTTTTGGCATTGCTATTCACCCTTTCTGCTACTATATCTCTGTCAAAGTCACGAAATTCATGAATGCATTTATTAAGGTTGCTTTTTGCATTATTGATTTTCATTATTTCCTTTTAAAGGAAAAGGCTGTATCCATCATCATATAAAGGAAAATTTCATCAGTAAGAGAATTCCCTACTGATGTTCAGTTAAACGTATCAAGTATTTACAGGCAGTTTGTCCACTTTACTCCCCAGTTCCTCAGGTGACGTGAAGCTGAACCCTCAGCATGCTAAAACGTGATTATAAACAGCCCCAAAAAATGAAGAAGCTTTCGGCACACTGCTTCCTTTTAATTTTTTAGAGCATTTTACGATTTATCTACAGAACTCTAACTATCCTATAGTAACAAATTTCTCGCCAATCAACAATGATTGTATGCATAAAAGCCTTCCATTTCCAATTGATTCCATTTAAACCTGCAGCATTTTGGATAAAAACGGATAAGACCCCAAATCTTTTTTCCTTAATCTTTCCCAATACTCCTCATTGATTAAAATTCTCTTTTCTTTGTTTTGATAACAATCTCGATTGGGATGATGAATAAATGTATTGGCCAACAAGCTCCAACATTCTCCACAGTATGTTCGTGCCCAATATCAGCACTGCATTATCGTGCCATGCGTATGCAAGGGCCACATAAGACAAAGAGTGATAAACAAGCAATCCAGAATATATGATATCACCCATTATCAAACCGATTAAAAGGACGAACAATCGATGTTTCCAATTTTTAAAAAGTAATAGGATAAGATAATTCAGGAAAATACACAAAAGATAAGAGGGTTTCATGATGAGCCATATCGGATCAAGTAAAGAAAAAAGTTGAAAACTGGCATAGGCGAGAGTGATAATAAGACTTCCGCAGATCAGTTCCATCACCTTGATGATTGATTGTTTCCTAATATACACACATAGTATAAAGAAAAGATATGGACCGCTCAAATGCATGGAAAATAAGGAAACCTCCAGTTTATACCCCGTTAATACCATTACGGCTAATAGATGAAAAAGAAAATCAAAACGAAATGGAACCGTTTTTGGAATAAAATACATGACAATGACCCAAACTATCCATGACATCCAATAAAACAAAATTCCATCCATGCATGCATCCCCCTTTTAGGAACATTATGGCTTGTTTATTCAAAGAATAAACGTAAAGGCGGGGATTTAAATGAGGAACTGCAATATTCATCCATAAAACCGTCCCCCTATCATTTTAAAAAGGAGGTGTAAACATGGGCAAAGATCGACAAGAAAAGAAATTGAAAGAAAGTAAACGGGTGGAGTCCGATAGGGACCAATCCTTGGGTCATAAAGGGGCAACAAGAATGGAAAGTCCCGAAGAGGCACGAAAAAGGAATAGCTAAGTTATCCCGAACAAAAAGAAGCATCTCAATCGTTTCAATTGAGATGCTTCTTTTTGTGGAATTCATTTAGCATATGCCGAACAATTTATGCCTCTTTGAGATAACCAATGATAGGTGTTGCCTTTGATGACTATTTTCGCGTTCCTTAATTCTGAGATATTACCGCACCCTAGTGCAGTCATGATGATCTTTAAATCTTCATGTATGTAGTTTATTTCTTTAATCAATTGTACCAGGCCAAACTCTTTATGCAGCTTGAGGAAATGTCCGGCTAACCCGACACCTTTCGCTCCTAAGGCCAGGCTTTTTGTAATTTCCAAAGGGCTTTGAATGCCCCCCGATCCAATAACTGAAAGCTGAGGTGAAACATTAACGGCTTCGACTATCGAAGCAGCTGTCGGTATGCCCCATTCATTAAAATATCCGAGTATTTTCGCTCGTCTTTCATTTTCGATTTTAGCAAAATTCGTTCCGCCAAACCCGCCTACATCAATGATCGATACACCAACGGAATGTAATTGCTGCACCGTTTCCTTACTCATCCCAAATCCAACCTCTTTTACGATGACAGGAATTCCGATACTTCTGTTGATTTTCTCTATTCTCGAAAGGGTACCCGCAAAATTCCTATCTCCTTCAGGCATCGTCAATTCCTGAATGACGTTAAGATGAATCTGCAGGGCATTTGCCCCGATCATTTCGCTGGCTCGCTTTGCCTGTTCGACTGTTGCTTCACCGCCAAGATTACCAATCAGCACCCCATCAGGATTTTCCTGTCTTACCACTTTAAAGGAGTCTTGCTGACTAGAATCCTTGATGGCTGCCATTTGTGATCCAACCGCCATAGCGATTCCTGTTTCCCGGGCAGCAATGGCCAGGTCACCATTCAATTTTTCAGTTTCAGGGCCTCCGCCACCGGTCATGGCATTTATAAAAATTGGCGAACTTAATTCAAGTCCGCCAACTTCCGCTGATAGGTTCACATTATCCAAGGAAATTCCTGGTAAGCTTTGGTGAATAAACGAAATATCCTCTAGCCCGGTTTTATGCTGCTGACCTGTTTTTAACGCAAATTCTATATGATCTAATTTTCGTTGTTCTCTCTGCAAGGCCCTCACCATTATTATCTTATTTTAGTTTTTTCAATTGATCACCAATCATTTCACCTAGCTGAAAGCCCTTCGATTCTTCAGGAAGCTCATAATCCGATGTGTTGTATTTGGATTGAGGTTCTTCAAGTTCTTTAATGCTCAATGATAGACGTTGATCCGTTTCATTGACATCCAGGACCTTCACTTCGACAGACTGGCCTTCTTTAAGAATTTCTTGTGGTGTTGCAATATGCTTGTGCGAGATCTGTGAAATATGGACAAGACCTTCTACCCCTGGGAAAATCTCAACGAATGCACCAAAAGAAACAAGGCGTTTAACGATACCATCTTGTGTAGAGCCCTTTGCCGCTTTTTCTGCAATTCCTGACCATGGTCCCGGAAGAGTATCCTTTATGGAAAGTGAAATCCTTTCATTATCTCGATCAATGGATAGAACTTTCACCTGTACATTATCCCCTTCGGAAACCACATCGGATGCCTTTTCGACATGCTGATGGGATAGCTGGGAAATGTGGACAAGACCATCTACGCCGCCAATATCCACGAATGCACCAAAATCGGTAATCCTTTGGACCACACCTTCAAGCACCTGCCCGCTTTCGATCTTATCCAAAACGTTTGCTTTTTGTTTTTCCTTTTGGTCTTGGACGACTGCCCGATGTGAGAGGATTAAGCGATTCTTGTCTTTCTCAAGCTCAACGATCTTGAATGTTAAGGTTTTGTTTTTGTAATCAGAAAAGTCTTCAACGAAATAGTCTTCTACTAGAGAAGCTGGAACAAAACCACGTACGCCTAGATCTACAACAAGCCCGCCTTTGACGACATCTTTAACTTCAGCCTCAAATACGTCCCCGTTTTCAAATTTCAATTCCAGGTCATCCCATGCTTTCAGAGCGTCAATCTTACGTTTAGATAGAATGAGAGCTTCTTCTTCTACTTTAATGATTTCCAGCTCCAATACATCACCTACCGAAACGGCATCTGACGCCTTTTCGACATGAAGGCTCGATAACTCACTGATAGGAATGATTCCATCTGTCTTGCTGTTTTCACAATCGACAATGACCTGTTTTTCTTCTACCTTTGAAACGGTACCTTTAACTTGATCCCCAACTTTGTAATTGTTCACTTCTACCTGGTTCATATCTTCTGTCATTACTAACTCCTCCTTAACCCATGACTGATCAGCAAACTTCCTCTTCATCGGCCACATATTTTATTTAAAGTGGTTCAATAAAAACACTTTCCTAATAAAGATAAAAACAGTTTTTTTTAGAGTAATAAGGTTATATTCCTTTTCATCCCCAATAAGGAACAATACCCTTATTTTATAAATTCTAACAAAATCAGAAAATTGTCAAGTATCAAGAACTATTTATGCTTGGAAATCAATTTTCCAATTTGTTCCATGATGATTTTAGTAGCTTCATCAGCTGATATTTTCCGTTCCCGATATTCGGTAAAATTTATAGGAGGTCCGTAAACCACCTTCAAAGGACGCAAAAGTTTATATGGGCCGATAATCGCACATGGTATGATCACGGCATCAGATCGCAGTGCGAAAAATCCGGCGCCAGCCAAACCTTCTCCCAATTCACCTGTCTTACTCCTGGTTCCCTCGGGAAACAGCCCAATAGCCTTGCCCTCTTTCAATAGCTTTAAACCTTTTCTAAGGGATTCCCGATCGCTATTGCCCCGCTTCACGGGAAATGCATTTACTCTGGGTAATATATCCTTTAAAATAGGTGCTTGAAACAACTCTTCTTTCGCCATGAAATGGATGTCCCTTGGAGATGTCATGCCAACTACAGGCGGATCAAAATTATCAATGTGATTGGCACAAATCAATACTCCGCCCTCTTTAGGGATATGTTCCTTTCCAAGCGTCTTAACCCTATACGCTGGCATTAAAACGCCTTTTACGACGTTTTTGCCAAATGTGTAAAAATCCAATTTCATCTTTTCCTCTCTTCTATTAAAGACATGATACTTTCTGCCACTTCTTGAATCGATAATGAAGTCGTATCAATTTCGATGGCATCCACTGCCTTTTTCAGGGGCGATACCTCGCGTTCCGAGTCCAGCTTGTCCCTTGTTGCAATTTCTTCCCTTAACTTTTCGATATCGGATGGGAAACCTTTCAATATATTTTCCTGATGTCTCCGCTGTGCCCTTTCATCTACAGAGGCGACTAGAAATACTTTTACTTCGGCGTTGGGAAGAACGTGCGTTCCGATATCCCTACCATCCATGACAACTCCGCCATTTTCACCAAAGATTTGCTGCCTGCAAACCATTTCTTCCCGGATGCTCCGGTGCTTTGCCACCTCCGAAACAGAACCAGTCACTTCATTGTTTCTGATTTGGGCTGTCACGTCCACATTATCCACGAACACCAACTGCCCATTTTCACTTGGTCTTAATTCGATATCTGTATTGATGAGAACTTCGGATAGTGCTTGTTCATCATTCAGTCGAATCTGTTGGTTAATGGCCTTATAAGTAAGGGCCCTGTACATTGCACCTGTATCCACATATATGTAATTGAACTTTTCTGCAACAATTTTAGCAACCGTGCTTTTTCCAGCAGCAGCTGGTCCATCGATTGCAACTGATAATTTTTTTTCCATAAATCCTCCCAAGAATCCTACAATCATGCTGATTATTTAGTACCCTTATATTTTATCACATCTAGCGGGAAAATCATTAATAAAAGGGAAGTGTACGTTCAAAATCACCTAGTTCATCTCTCGATCATACATCCATCAATCATTTCCCTTTATCGAAAATCTTCATACAAAAAAAGCGGATCACCGCTTTTACTTTGAGGTCCCATTGAATGTTTCAATGATTTTCGTATAATTATTGCTAGTGACACCTTCATACCTCGAAAGCTTGGTCAAATCAAAGATTTGATCCTCCCTGCTCAAAAGGAACTGGAAAAAAAATAAGCAGGCCAATTGGATGATTATCACTTTAATTAATAGTCTTTCAAATGTTTTCATAAGCCGCACCTTCCATACTGTTTATATTAGCAGTATGGATGGAATAGCTGTTTTTCATTCAATCATGTCAAACTTACAAGCCTTTTTTCTTTAAATCGACCTGCTTTTCAAAAATGAATCTCATTAGTGTCTGTACTTCATTTTTAGTCAATCCAAGAAATTGACGTACAGTAGCTTATCTCCATGCTCTTTCTCCGTTACACTAAACGTAAATAATGGATCTCCCCGATTTTAGTGTAAGCGCCATCCACAGGTATCATTGCGAAACCGATTGTATATGAGCCCMTTTTTAAAGCCTTTAGAAGCTCTGCTACTGATATCCACCATTGCGAAAGGGAGTACACCCGGAATGTTCTGGATATATGCCGTATCAAGGGTTACAACCATTCGCACGTATTTGAACATATCAGGAAACAACATAACATTACCAATGAATTTTCCCATATAAAAAAGGGAAAGTGACTTGGCACATTTCCCTAAATGAATGAAACATCCTGACAGTTTAAATTAAATTCTCGTATACGGGTTCGGAGTTCTTTAATTTTTCCACCTTTTCTTCTTGACCAGTATCTGCATTAATGAAAATACGGTAGGTATCCTCTTTAATCGTGCCGAGAAATTCATAACAAAGTACTTCTTCACCAATATCATTGATGATTAACGCCTTTCCTTCTTCCATTACTTTCACATTCAAGTTGATTTTGTCCTTAGCTTCTTTCTCGGATATTTTCGGATTTCCTATTTCCCTGGTTTTATGTGATTTTAAATACTCGTCAGCTGAAAATCCTATAACGGATCCGTCATCCAATGCGATTTTGACCTTGACTGAATCAGGATAAATCTTGACTCCATTTTCAGATGATACGAAATTAAGTAAAGCGATATTATCGTACTGAGCACTTTCAAATAATTCAAGTGAACTGAAATCATGTTCCTTTAAAAAATCTATGGCTTTTGTATTGGCTTGATTCAAATCAATATTTGTTTTGTTCACGTCCCTATTATTGATATACCAAATAGGGTAACCGCCTTTTTTTGTTAAATCCATATTTAATTCGGTACCGGAGTCCTTATCGAGGATGCTCACACTATAAAATCCATAATCGGAACCTTTGCCGTTTTCTTCAACATTCACCTTCAAATTTTTGCTTTTTGAATGAGCATAGCTTTTTGCTGTCGCAATCGCTTCTTGTTTTGTAATGGTTGCACCTTGCAAATTTTTGAAGTTTTCATCCCTCTGTGGTGCAGTAGTAAACGTCGGATTCATCTCATTTGTTTCCCCATATCCAGAAACTTTTTTCTCTACAGTTTTTAATCCGTCGATGATCGTGTTATCTGAATTTTCTTTTCCAGATGCAAGAGCCATTTCGACATCCATCCATCTTAAATTGTTTTTAAGGACTAGATACTGGACTTTTCTTAACTCGTCCTGGATGTCCCCTGCCTGCGTGTACAAGGATTGCAAAGTCGAATATTCCTGATCATTCAATGGTTCTTTTTCAAGGTCACGTACAGCTGTTTTATAACTGAAGTCCGCAATTTTTGATAAAAATTCTTCTGTCTTATTAAAAGGAAGCAAGGTCAATGGCAATTGCCCTACATCACTTTGGGCTTCGGAAGTGATACGCCAAACATCTGTTAAAGCTGGACTTAATGAATATCTTGAATTCATCGCCAAAGTACCGCCGACCTTATCGTGCAATAAATCTACTTGGTAGCTTAAATCATGAAAGGCTCGCTGATACGTATTTTCCGCGTTAATTAATATAGCATTTTTTTCCTTATGTTCTTGATAGCCCCAGAATGCAGTTCCTGCAACAACTACAACAAGCAGGGCAATCACTATATTCCTGATCATTTTCCTTCACCTCTTTACTTACAAAAGATATGTTTTCCGATTCTTTTAATTTGTTGTCTTGACCAGATCCATTTACTTGTTGCCGTATCGGGATTAAAGTAATATTCTGCATTACTGCTTGGATCCCAACCATTGATGGCATCCACCACGGCTTCTTTTGCCCTTTCGTTTGGAGTCAGCCAAATCTGTCCATCCGCAACAGCCGTAAAGGCCCCAGGTTCAAAAATTACTCCTGAAATCGTATTCGGGAAAGCTGCACTTTCCACCCTATTCAGAATTACTGCTGCAACAGCAACCTGACCTGTATATGGCTCCCCTCGTGCCTCTCCATAAACGGCATTGGCCATCAGCTGTATATCGTTTTGAGAATATCCTCCCGGAAGATTGGCTGATGTCGCCGTTTTGGAAGGGGCATTTCCGGAAGCATTGCCTCCACCTGACTTGGATCCATTTGCATTTCTTTTCACTTTCACCTGTTTTTCAATGGGGACCCCCCCATAATAGGTGAACTCGTTCCCTTTATTGATCTGTTCGTGAACAAATTTTTTATTGAAGTTAGAGGCATTGGTCAACTTCTGTTTTGTTGTAGTTCCTGCTAAACCATCGATAGGAAGCCCGAAATCTTGTTGAAAGTTTCGAAGTGCCCAATAAGTTCCCCACCCATAGGCTCCATCAATCTTTCCATTATAGTAACCGATGTTTTGTAATCGTGCCTGCATTTCAATTACATCATCACCAACCGCACCTTTTTGAATGACTTGGCTCGAAAAGGCATTTGTTCTTGTTTCCGGGTAAATTCCGAAACAAATAGTTATACACGAAAACAGCAATAGCCATTTCCATTTTGACGAAATTCCTTTCATCAAAAACACTCCTCTTTTTCTTGAATTAATGTAATACTATTTTCTTCTTAACTGGCTTTTTTATTCCATACCATAAAAAAACGGAGCGGGCAAAATATGCCAGCACTCCGTTTTGGAAGTATTTATCATTTGCTAATAAAATGTTTTTGAGAAAGTTTTTCTGCGTGAAAGTCAGACAACAAACGTGCTTTTTTTACTTTTTTCATACCTAACCACCATAGGCAAATCATAAATGGCATAATGAAGTATACCCAAAATTTTTGGGAAACTAAAATATAGTCATAAACCCCATGTAAAGCGATTGGGATGACCAATGCCAATAATAAATAGAACCTATTATTCGAAGCTGAAAATTTCGCCTTGCCCAAATAATACCCCATGAGCACACCGAACAAAGCATGACTGGATACAGGGAGAACCGCCCTGAGAAAAGCATGTTCCACCCCGTTGGCCAGCAGGTATAAAATATTCTCCATCGTAGCGAATCCAAGGGAGACTGCAGCGCCGTACACGATCCCATCATATGGCTCATCGAATGCTACGTGCTGATAAATAACATAAATGAGAATGAACCACTTGAAGAATTCCTCAAGCAGTGCAGCCCATAAAAATGCATTAGCTAAGTCGGTATTCAAGATATGTTCCGTTTCGAGCACATACTGTATGAACATTATCGGCAAAACCAGAAAGACACCGAATAAAAATGTTTTGACCACAACCGATATAGGCTCGGTTTCATATTGATCTTTCAAATAGAAATAGCTAAGTAGCGCCAACCCTGGCGCAATAGCCGCTGACAACATGACCAGCATTAGCTGACCCTCTTTTCCTCTTCTTTTCCTTAATCGTACCACGGAATGAAGAAAAACTGAATCCAAGAATCAAGTCTTCCAGCATTTATTTACTTAAAGAAAGTTTCATCTACAGAGTTTTCGCTTGCCAGCACGACAGCTAACTTAATTCTAGCCTTTTTGCTGTCATAATCAGCACCTAATATCACACCGCGCTGTTTTAAATCAAATGCGCTGCCTACATAATCATATGCCGGGTAAACTTTACCTTCTTCGGCACTTGTTGTCATGACGACCGTAATGCCATTATCGATTACATTTTGTATGGAAGTTACCATTTCAGGGGTGCCTTGTCCCCTTCCTACACCCTCGAGCACGATGCCTTTTGCACCATTTGCAACCGCTGCCTCAATAAAGATGCCATCAGCACCTGTGTGGCACTTGATGATATCCACTCTGGGAATGCAATTCTGAATCTCGTAATACTCCCTATGTAAAGGTTTTTGATAAATGCTTACGACATCATTATCAATTATCCCCAAATATCCATATCCAAATGATTCGAATCCCTGCAAATTGGAAGCATGGACTTTTTTAACATACTTTGCTGAATAGATCCGCTCATTAAAAACGACAACTACGCCAACATCCCTAAGCAAATCACTCGCAGCGCATAATATTGAATTCCTTAGATTGGAATATACATCGGTTCCCACGTCATGGGGAGACCGCTGGGAGCCGGTTAATACAATTGGACGTTGATCTTTATTCGTGACATCAAGGAAGTAAGCCGTTTCCTCTAGTGTATCCGTACCGTGGGTCACAACGATTCCCGTAACTTCCGGATCTTCCAATTCCTTATGAATGGCTAATTTAAGCTGTTGCATTTTCTCAAAGGACATGGACATGCTTGAAATCTGGAAAACATCCACCACTTTAACCTCGATATCGTTGGGTAGTTCGCAAAGTGATGCCAACTCCTGGCCAGTCAATGCACCTGAGGCCAACATACCATTAATTGTTTCTTTACTGGCAATAGTCCCGCCTGTCGTTATCAATGTTATTTTATCCATATTTCCACATCCTCCTTTTTCATTCCATTCACTTTTCTTTAACAGCCAAATGATAGGCAATCAAACCACCATGGAACCTGCCATTTTCAATGAAGATTTCGTTCGCATTATTTCCAGCTGCCAGAACTCCTGCAATATAAAGGCCTTTAACGTTCGTTTCCATCGTTTCCTCGTTATATTCGGGCCTTCCAGTCTCCTTATCAATATTTATGCCCATTGAAGCTAAAAAGGTATGATCAGGATGGTAGCCAGTCATGGCAAACACAAAATCATTTTTAACAACTTTTTCCTCTTCACCTACATGATATATGACGCTATCTTCAGTTATCTTATCAACATTCGCATTAAACTCCATCTTGATCGTTCCATTGCGGACTAATGATTCAAATTCCGGGAGAATCCATGGTTTGACTTTTGAAGAGTAATCCGATCCTCTATAAAGGACTGTAACTCTTGCGCCTGATTTGACCAATTCCAGTGCCGCATCCACACTTGAGTTTTTACCACCGATGACTGCAACATCACAATTAAAGTAGGGGTGGCCCTCCTTGAAGTAATGAAACACTTTAGGAAGCTGTTCGCCTGGAATGCACATATAGTTAGGATGATCATAATATCCGGTCGATACGATCACATGTAGAGCAGTATAGTCACCTTTTGATGTCTTGACCAAAAATTTTCCATCTTTACGTTTTTCCACTTTTTCTACTTTTTCAAATTTATTGATCCGCAATTCTTTCCTTCTGACCACTTCCCTATAATAGGCTAGAGCCTGATTACGGACCGGTTTACGATTTTCGATAATAAAAGCGGTATCACCAATCTCCAGTTTTTCACTTGAACTGAAAAATGTTTGGTGAGTTGGATACCGGTAAATGGAATCCACCACATTACCTTTTTCAATGATCAGGGACTGTATTCCCACTTCTTTAAGAGCGATAGCAGCAGCCAATCCACAAGGCCCCCCGCCTATGATAATGACTTCTTCAACATTCATCTATACTCCACTGCCTTTCCATTCACTATATAATTCGTTCGTCTAAAAATAAAAACTCCTATCAATACATGATAGGAGTTTTTACAAATCATTTCAATGATAAAGCAATGAACATGATTTTAATTATAATCAATACATGATCTGAATCTTTTAGATCCAACCACGGAAGCGTGAAGCTTCAGCCATTTTTCTTACACCGATCATATAAGCCGCAAGACGCATATCAACACGTCTGGATTGTGCAAGTTCATATATATTATTAAAAGATTTGACAAGGATTTTTTCCAGCTTTTCGTCCACTTCTTCTTCAGACCAGTAATATCCTTGATTATTTTGTACCCATTCGAAGTAGGAAACCGTTACTCCACCAGCAGAAGCAAGAACATCAGGAACAAGAAGGATTCCACGATCCGTTAGGATTTGTGTCGCTTCAATTGTTGTAGGTCCGTTTGCTGCCTCGACAACGATCGATGCTTTGATATCAGCAGCATTTTCTTCAGTGATTTGGTTTTCAATTGCAGCCGGAACTAAAATATCACAATCTAATTCAAGCAGTTCCTTATTTGAAATTGTGCTTTTAAACAATTTCGTAACGGTTCCGAAACTATCTCTCCGATCGAGAAGATAATCGATATCCAAGCCTTCAGGATCATGAAGAGCACCATATGCATCTGAAATCCCAATAACTTTAGCACCTGCATCATGCATGAATTTAGCTAAGAAACTACCTGCGTTACCAAAACCTTGAATGACGACACGTGCACCTTTAATATCAATGCCGCGTTTCTTGGCAGCTTCATTGATACAAATCGTTACACCCTTGGCAGTGGCTGATTCACGGCCATGAGAACCGCCAAGTACAAGCGGTTTACCCGTAATGAATCCTGGTGAGTTGAATTCATCCATACGGCTGTATTCATCCATCATCCAAGCCATGATCTGAGAATTTGTAAATACATCAGGTGCCGGGATATCTTTAGTCGGCCCAACGATTTGGCTAATTGCGCGAACATAGCCACGGCTTAGCCTTTCCAGTTCACGGAAGGACATATTACGAGGATCACAAACGATACCGCCTTTACCCCCGCCATATGGTAAATCAACGATTCCGCATTTCAAACTCATCCAAATGGATAATGCTTTCACTTCACGTTCCGTTACATTTGGGTGAAAACGGATACCACCTTTTGTAGGCCCAACAGCATCGTTATGCTGTGCACGGTAACCAGTGAAAATTTTAACTGACCCATCATCCATGCGGATTGGCATCTTCACCGTTAATAAACGCAATGGTTCCTTCAAAAGCTCATAAACTTCTTCCGGGTAACCCAGCTTATCTAAAGCTTTATGTATTACTGTTTGGGTAGACCTCAGTACGTCGTGTTTTTCCTCTTCATTTACATGGCTATTGCCTTTTGCCGATTCCATTAAAAGTACCTCCTAGAAAATCTCATCCATATATCAAATTATAATCTTCAAATAGTCCTCTTCATGTGCTAGTATACACCTTCGTTATATTTATGCAAGAGTTAAAATGGGAATTTAAAAGTTGGAAATATTCTAAAAATGAAAACGTTATCATATCAACTGTTTTCTTACCCTGTTACCATATATTTTCTTCGGCAGGAAAGGTGAGACAAGTAAGGCAACCCGCATTGTTTTTCCATTATGTGGCTGCCTTGTCTCTTTCGGTTTACATCTAACTAAAGTGTGAGATCAAAACATGTATCGCTTCATTTTCGATTATACATGTTCCATATTCATTGATGCGGCAGAGTGTCAGTGTTGATGCATGGCCATACTCAGCCGCTAAAGAGATGATCGTGTCATATGTCGCGTCTTTAATATTTTCGATAAGTAAATAGTATCTTCCCTCATAATGATAAAGATTACTCTTTATCAAACCTTGAAAAGACAATCTTTGAGATAATTGGACGATATCTTCAAAATCATCGAAAACATACAGAATATGGGGATGGTCATCAATTTTCACCTGTAAATCCAAAAATTCCTCTTCGTCTGTCAATAACTCCTCTTCTTCCTTCGTTACAATGATTATTAACCCTTGAGCAGGCAGGGAAAAAATTTCGATTGCAATGGAACCACTCATTTTAAAGCTGAGTTCTTCGCACGCTTCTTCGACCATATCCTGAAATAACTTGTGGACCTTTAAGGAATTCCCTAAAATATCTTCTTTTGTTATACCTCTATCAATCAAATCATCAAGGGTCAAAAAAATCTTGATTTTATTATTAGTTAATCGCTCCAGCTTCATAAAAAAATGCCCCCTGGTTACCATCTTCATACATCATATGAAGCCTTGGTCTTAGAGTGCATATCCATTATTTCTCCAAAGCCTGCCGCTAACCCTTCAGCCATTCCTCCCATTCCGATTGTGAATCACCCATTAAAACTCCGCTGAAGGAAGTACGGATTTCTTCGGATACAAGGCTCAGCGCCGCACCCCCAAGACCCACCTTCAAATCCGGAAAATCATTTATTAAGGCTTCAACCAGCCTGAATGTTCCATCGAGATTCTCTTTCAGTGAACATGACATGAATAAGTATGAGGGCCTTATGATGTTTAAAACAGTAAAAAGATCCTTATCGACGATGGATTCTCCCAAATAAATGGTTTCATATCCTTTCCGTTTCAAAAAAACGGTAAAGACCAACAGTCCGAATTCATGTTTTTCACCAGGGGCACAAACGGTAAGGGCTTTCGGAAGAAAACCGTTAGTCGGAATCGTATGCATGACTGAACTGATCCTGGATTTTAGGATGTTCGAAGCAAAGTGTTCATGGGCGGAAGTAATTTCTCCCCTTTCCCACTTATCCCCTACCTGAACCAATATGGAACCGAGTATATCAACTATGGTATGTTCGAGTGTATACATACTGAATGCTTGGCTTATCAGCATGTGTGCTTTATTTTCATTGAAATTCAATAGGGCCTCGATTAATTGATCCGATAACTTAATCGTTTGTTCGTCCTTAAGGGTCATTTCAGGAACTTCAGTCGCTGGAGTGCCAGTACTTTCAAGAAGTGAAACGGCCTGGCTGATTGTGAAACCTTGCTCTGTTTTATTGATGAGCCATTTTAGGATTTGCAAATGTTTTTCTGTATACAGCCGGTGCCCTGATTCATTCCTGACAGGTTCGATAAATTTATAGCGCCTTTCCCATGCCCTCAAGGTTCCCGGCTGAATGTCTAGCAGTTTTGAAACTGCCTTTATATTATATTTACCTTCTTGCATGGTTTTACAAGGCCTCCAATAACTGTACGTTCATTTGTTGAAATTATAGTTGATTATTTTAAGTCTGTAAAACCCAGATATGCTAGATTAAAAGCAGCTTAATAGGTCTTCACCACCGGAACGCCCACCTCCGTGCTCGTCCCCCTTTTCAGGTTGAATAGATGCGTTTCCGGCTTAGCCTCAAGCCTTAAAGGGACTGTGCTTGTCCCATAACCATTACTCGTCATAAACAAACACTCCCCCTCCTTTTTAATGCTGCCTATCTTATAGGGCCCTAATCCGAATAGGCGGATCTGTCCGCCATGGGTGTGACCGGACAGGACGAGACCTATCTGGTGTTCCGGAATCAATTGTTTCATTATCAAAGGGTTATGACTCACCAAAATCCGAAAAGTCTCATTCCCGCAATCCGACAGAGCAAGGTCAAGCCTATCTCGTTCCTCCGTTATATCATCAATGCCCAGAAGAGCGATTTTCCTGCCATTTTGAGACTCAAAAGAAACAGCTGTATTATCAAGCATTTTTACTCCATGCTTCAGAAGAGTTGCATCAAGCTCATGGAAATCCCCTTCATAATCATTATTTCCCCAAACAAAATAAAGGGGACCAAGTTCTTTTAATTTTAATATATTTTTTTCCACACGTTCTATGGGGACCCCTCTTTCCCTTATGTCCCCGCCTATGATTACCAAATCTGCCTTGTCACGGGCACCCTCAATTAATTTATCCGATATGATCCGTCGATGAAGATCGGATATGAAGAAAATCCGCATATCGCCAAACCCTTCAGGAAAGTCTTTGAAATATAAATCTTGAAAAATCAGCCTATCTTGCTTAGCAGTACGCCACATATAAATGATCGTGGCAACTATCAGTAAAATGATGACTAATAGTAATCCAGATACCAATAACATCCTTCGTTAAACCTTCTTTCCATCCTAATCCCAAGAGTTACCTTCATATAACCATAAAACAAAATTACTCGCAATCAAATATGATTTTTAACGTGATCATTCATTTATTTTCATGATATAAGTTAATATCATAATTTTTTTTCATCATTTCAAATACTTTATGTCGATTTTTCCATTCTTCCTCTTTTTCCCATAATTGCTTGCTTTTATTAATAATTTCGCAGCGAAGAAGCTGAAACTCCTTTTCTGCTTTATCAAGCTTTTTTTTAATTAATACCATATATCCATATAGGCCAATGGCGGCCGCCAAAAAAAGGAAATGGCTAAAATGGTCGACGAAAACACTAAACATACTAAAAAAGGAATAGGAATAAGGTACAACGATATAAAAATAAAGATACACCAAAAAAAGGGCAGCAACAATCATGGTTGCCCACAAGCTTTGAAGATGCTTCTTTTTAAGAGCCTCGAACTTTTTTTTTCGACCCACAACATTCTGAAGCATTTGTTTTGTTGCTTGATCGGTTTTTTCATCCAATAAAATGATTGTCGATTCCATCGCATTTCCTCCTCTACTCTTACAAATCATGATATGAAGCTGTCCAGGAAAAAATGATAAAGTACCTGTCAAGTTTACATCCTAAAAACAAGCCAAACATTTAACAAAAACACCCTGCCTCTAAAGACAGGGTGCCATCATTATTTCTTGATCGGTATTTTTAACACCTGACCCTTGGAGATTTCATTGCCATTCAGCCCATTCCACTCCCTGATAAGGGCAATGCCTTCCTGTGATTTGTAGTAGTTCATGGAGATGCGGAATAATGTTTCCTCACCTTGTACAGTATGTAAGAGAACCTTGTAATCATCTTTATTCGGTTTCGCGTCTTGAACGCGTTCGGCTGTCACTTTCTTTTCGGCTGCTTCCCTCTTTGCTTTTTCATCAGCTATTTGCTGTGCTTTTGCTTTTTCGTCAGCTATTTGCTGTGCTTTTGCCTTTTCTTCTGCTACTTGCTGTGCTTTTGCCTTTTCTTCTGCCTTTTTCTTTGCTTGCTCCTCTTTTGCGCCTTTCCGCTTCTCTTCTTCCTCTGCTTTAGCTTTAGCTTTAGCTTCAGCTTCTTCTTTTTCTTTCTCCGCTTCAGCCTTTGCCGACGCTTTCTCTTTCTTTTCCTTTAAATCAGCTGCAGTTGCTGTAGTTGGAATCGTTTCTTTATCCTCGTCTCCCTTATTTTCATCAATGACGACTTGGTCACTTTTTGTATCATGTACAGGTCTATGCTGAAGATATGTATAAAGGCTGTAAAACCCAATTGGAAGCAAAATAAAAAATAACGCTAATAATTGTATCATTGGAAACTTAATCTTCACTTTACTTTTTTTCTTTTTATTTTGGTGGACTTTACTGCGCTTGGGCAATGATGACTTAGCCTTCTGACGTTCAATTCGCGAACGAAGTTCACCAGCCTGGTCGTTTTCTTTTTCATTCTTTTGGACTCGGCTCATTCAAGTCACCCCCTTTCTTGCTCAACCCTCTTTGCTTTTTGCTCCTGATTAGAACACCAAGGATAAAGTCAATCAAAAAGTGGGCCGTAATCGTCACGATGATATTATTAGTCATTTCAAATAGAAAACCGATAAAGAAGCTCAAAACCAAAACATTTAAAAATAAAAACCAATTAAAAAGGTAACGATAATGAACGGCTGCAAAAATCAGGCTCGTCCATAGCAATCCCAAATGTGTTTGCAACACTCCACGAAATAATAATTCTTCGCTTATAGCTACCACTAAAGCAACGACAAAAATCATCTGGTATGACAAGTTACTGAAAATGCGTTCGTTAATACCACCATCATCCTGATAGGAAGATGGTGTCACTCTCATCAATAAAATGTCAAATAACAAGACAATGACTCCAGCGGGAATTCCAATCAGCAAAATATTCAGGTCATCAAAGATAAATAAGTCGAAAAAAGCAGAACGGTCCTCAAATAAAATAATACCTAAAAAAGCGGCTAACGTTAAGAGAATAATTTGTGTAAGAAACAAATTATATAGCAACTGCTTGTCTGTTAGTTGTTTAATTAATTCAGCTTGCTTATTTTTCATTCCCATTTTCCTTCTTTAATAAGATTAAAGCCAATTCATTTTTCCACGTGGAAAAGGGATTAACTGGATCAACCTTAACTTCCGGCCATACATCAGCCATTTTTTCGGCATCCATTCCACAGATATCACAGCAAATGGGGTTCACTACTCGCTGCTTTTCTTCAAAGTAGTGCAGTATCCCTATACGGCGACATTCACGTGCATATAACCAATGAAGGAATTTATGCAGCTTTTCTTGATTACCGGATTTCCTCTTTTGGCAATACTCTTTCATTTCTGACATTTGGTCTAAAGGATTTTTAGTTCCATTAATGAGCTGGGTAAAAAAACGAAGTTGGATATCGTTCAAAGAAAAAGATTGAGACAGCTGTTCTTTTTCTGATAGGGTGAAATTCGCCAAACCCTTTTGTGAAGCATTAAGGAAAGAACAAACACCCTCGATTTGCATATCCGTAGGTAACTGTTGTTCCATCAAACGCAAGGGAAGCCCTTCATCCCCTTCGCCATATAATAAGACAGCGACACTTTGTTTCCGATCTCGTCCCGCCCTGCCTATCTCCTGAAGATATGCTTCCATCGTGGATGGCATATGAAAATGGATAACGTATCTGACATCCGATTTATTTACACCCATTCCAAAAGCACTTGTTGCACATATAATTTTCAACTGACCAGAAATGAATTGCTGCTGAATGAGCATCCTTTGTTCCTGTTCCATGCCACCGTGATAATAATTGACACTGTCAATCCCGTTTTCCTGTAAAAACCCAGCGACCGATTCCGCAACCTTTTTAGATGAAAAATAAATAATACCGCTCCCTGTCAATTTCCTGACAAGCTCCAGTACACGGGATAGCTTTTCATCGTAACTGATCAGGCGCTCGACAATTATTACAATATTTTCCCGATCAACAGATGAGACGATTTCTTCGGCTTGACCAATTTCGAGTTTACTTACGATGTCCCTTCGGACTTCAGTGGTTGCAGTTGCTGTCAGGGCAAGCGTCAACGGATTGTTCAACTCACGCCTCACTTCTCCTAAATTCAAATAATCCGGACGGAAATCGTAACCCCATTGTGAGATGCAGTGTGCTTCATCTATGACGAACAAACCGATTTCTATCGATTTCAAGGATTTTAGCACACTCTCAAGACTTAGCATTTCAGGAGATAAAAAGATAAAACGATAACTATGTAATCGATCGAGAGCTTTCCTTTTTTGATTTAGCGTCAAAAAAGAATTGAGGGTCAATACGCTTTTTTCGCCACTCATCTTCAGCTGATCTGCCTGATCCTGCATTAATGATAATAATGGGGAGACAATTAGGACAGTCTTATTTAAAAGGTAAGCCGGCAGCTGATAACACAATGATTTACCGGATCCGGTGGGTAGCATCGCTAATGTATGACGTCCGGACATCAATGATTCGATCACTTCTTTTTGTCCAGGACGAAATTCATCAAATCCAAATTTTTCTTTTAGGACACGTTCTATATTCATCATCCATCACCTATTTTCGCAAGTACAAGCCTGATTTGGAAAAAGCTTATCTGTTTATTATCGACCATCTGCTTGATAGCCTTAAGCTTTTTCGTACCAAGTTCATTAATAGCGGCTGCAATTTCCCTCTCATCGTCGAGAGACACATAATCGGCAATCGGAAAACTTTTATCCGATAGGACAATTTCGACTAGGTGATCCTCAATGGTGTTGACTTTCAATCGGCGGACCTCAGCTATTTCCCCAAGGTTTTTCCCTTCTTGGATGTATCGTAAAGTAGTTTGTGTAGATTGTGTCAAATGAGGATTTTCACCCCTTTGCCAATCATAGATCAACGTTGACAAAAGGGGGTAACCCGTTCCCGTTTCCATTTCAGAAAGCATTTGATGCAACGAGTCAAGGAAAGTAAAGCGGATAAACTCTTCTTCTAGATCTTTCCTTTTTGCAATCTGTTCAAACGTAAGCCCAATCCTGTTTGTCCCAGTTAATTTCATAATGAAAACATCTCGTTTCAAATCACTTTGACTTTCTAAAAGGGATATCAGTTCTTCATATAGATGTTGCGCAATCAACTCTCGGTCCTGACGATTGGCATGTAAAAATTCCTTTACGAAAAATTGGATTTTGGGATTTCTTTGTATCGGATAAAAACGTCTTTCATTGTGGACAATATGGGATATGGTTTGAATGAGTAAGTTTAACCTTCCCCAGAAAACCGGGGTGATATTGTGATACTTCCAACCATTTATAAAATTCGGAAAAGGATTATCATTGAAGTAATCGATTAACATCTCCTCACCTTGCATACTAATTTCAAATGCATCTGATTTATCCGTTGTATTTATGTATTCATGGTCAAGGAACTGTTCAATGTTTTGATTTAACTGCTGACGGGTAAATCGTGGTATTGTCCCAAATATATTCGTCAACCCGAATAAATGGGCATCCTGGATTGTTTGTGACGACTTCTTCCCCTGAAGCATATGGTATATAGCATAAATGGAACGTTCACCTTGAAATTTTTTTATCGCATATAGAATGATTGCCTGTAGATAATTTTTCATGGGACTCACATCCTTGTTTCATTTATCCAATAAACCTATTGTAACAAAAAACTGCAAAAATCGCCGTTATTATTGATGAAAACAAGGGAAATTATGTGACTAAATGACGCATCATGGAAAGGGCCATGTTAATTATTTCGATGATTTTCGTTGACATCCTGCTACATGATAGTTATTATCAATACAATTTCTATTGAAAAGTTTGGCATTCGGTCTTACAATAAGAAAGAGATAATAATCTGAAATAAAAAGATTATCAGTTGTCTATCAACTTAGGAGGGGTTATATTCATGGCTAAATTTACTATTGTGGATAAAGAAACATGCATCGCTTGTGGCGCTTGCGGAGCAGCAGCACCAGATATATATGATTATGATGACGAAGGGATTGCATTTGTTACCCTTGACGATAACGAGGGAATCGTTGAAATTCCAGATGTACTTATAGATGACATGATGGATGCATTTGAAGGATGTCCAACGGATTCTATTAAAGTTGCTGATGAGGCATTTGACGGGGATGCACTAAAATTCGAATAAAGATACAAGCCATTTTCAATCGAGAATGGCTTTTTTTTTGTCAATTTCATTGCATCTTCCCCTGCCAAATTAAACGGACATAAAAAACAACCGAATTTGGATATCGGTTGTTTTTATGTTTCTATCGTAAATGCCATTAAGCATTTTTATATAATGTTTGCTTATTGATCCATGCCTGTAATTTAATGAACAACAACATGAATACAGATGTTATAAGCACGCCTTTAATTACATTGAAAGGCAAGATTGCCGTCGTGATTAGCTTTCTTGATTCGGGTGCCGACATTGCATCCCATCCCATAAAGAAGGTATAAGCCGGTAAAAAGACATAATAGTTTAAAACACTCATAAATACTGCCATGGAAACTGTTCCCGCAAGTAAAGCGAACGTCATCCCTTTTTTTGAATTGATTTTCTGAAATACATAATAAGTTGGCAAGACAAACAGTATTCCAGCTATAAAGTTAGCAATATGCCCCACAGGTACAGCTGTCACGGTCCCTGTCATGACTAAATCCAATAGGTTTTTAAGAAATTCAACTAGAATACCTGCCATAGGACCAAAAATCAATGCCGCCATCAATGCTGGTATGTCGCTAAAATCAACATTCAGAAAAGGTGGAAATCCTGGAAACGGAAAATTCAAAAGCATCAATAAATAAGAAATGCTTCCCATCATTGCCAGTGTGACCGTTTTTTTCACTTTATTCTTTTTCATAGTTCTCTCTCCTTCTTTTCCGATCTACCTGAAAAGAGGTTAGTGTTCCTTAATGATGTCGATGCTCAATAAAAAAACCTTTAATTCCAATAGAATTAAAGGGATAAATTAAAGGTTACATCAAACAAACGTATCAGCAAATGACTGTTGAAACGCACTCAGGAACCTCCATCTTCTCCCATCCAGACTATACTGTCGGCTTTGGAATCACACCAAATCCTGCCCCGTAAGGCTCGCGGGCTTAGAAGGAGAACTTCCTTCATCACCGCCGGTGGGGAATTGCACCCCGCCCCGAAGATAGACCTATAAAATTTTTAGTTTCCTTTCGTTTCCGAAAGGTGCGTTAAGTAGCTTTGTATCAGCAGTTTATTCATATAGGCGATTTAATGTGTTTCCACTAATCCCCTTTGAAAACCCGCTTTTCCAACCAAGTTTCCTACCAAAAACCTACCGTTTCTCCACCACTTAATTTATTTGATTTTATCATGCACATTTAAAAAAGCAAGAAATAAATTTCCGCCTTTAACCTTTTTATCATTTGCTCCAAACCAATCCGCTAAGACTTACTTACTTTATCTTTGGTCCAGTAATCCACTTTGGGCTTACCAGTGGTTTTGAGCTTTTATCCAACAGGAAAAAAGGATTCTTTATAAGTAGTTCTTTTTAAATGAAGTTTGCACAAGGTTATATATTTTTTATTGTCCCATCAGCCAGGCCTTTATCTTGAAGTGTTTTTTATGGGACTCATCGAGATGAAAAAGATTTATTTTTCGAAGAGTTCAGGAATAAAGTGATTTTTAAGATGGCCTTCATACATGGCTAAGCAAATAAAAAACCATTTTTCCACCTATGTTAAAGCGCATCTAAACCTTGACACAAAAAAAGTAACTATTTTCGGACAAAAATAGTTACTCATTAAATGGGATCCATTTTAATTTATGCAAATGCTGCAAAATGAAGTTCCAAAACTTTTTAACCTATTAAAATCCCTGCGCAGATTGCCCCTTTAGCTTATATTCTTTTTGATGAAAATTGAGCGTGCGGAAGATAGCTTATTTAAAGGAACAATTTTTGCAAAATACTTTTATCTCGATTTTCTTATTGTTATTCTTATGCCCTCTTTGGAAAATGTGAGAAGACAATGAGCTTTGAATTACCGGAATTAGACAGGAGAAAAACATAGAAGGCGGTAGGAGAAATATAGATTATATAAATACTTATTATATGAAGAAAGAGAAACTTCAGTAACAGCAAGCCCAGACGTCTGGGTAACCTGGCCAGTATTCAGCTGAATCGTCAGAAGAGCAGAGGTAATGGTACTTGTCTACTCGAGAAGATAAGGAAGGACCGAAAAGTATTTTTTCTCTGTTACATGCAGTTAGGATGAATATCTATCGTCATGGTGAATGTCCATTTATAGATTAAAAGGTTTAAAACAATAATTGGATATACAAAATGATAATTCGGAATAATGTAAATAATTTTTCTTTTTTAGCAATCGATGAGGAAGCCAATATTATGGCGGCCTTCCACACACGATCAGGATGATAATTATTGTTTTAAGCGCTTACATCCATTTAAGTCAAATTGACATAATTACCATTTCAATTGTAAAATTAACTGAAATTTAAGATAATTATTCTCCCCTAGGAAGGTGTTTAGCATGTATCGGATTTTAGTGGCAGATGCCATCAAACCAGAAGGACTCGGACCGCTATCAGAGGCATCCCATATTCTTCTTATTCAGAAGACAGTAGAGGAAGCGGCAAATGAACTTGATCGGATTGATGCAATACTTGTAAGAAGTGCAACGAAGGTAACGGAAGATTTAATGAACCGTATGCCGCAGTTGAAAATCATAGCACGCGCTGGTGTCGGCGTCGATAACATAGACATCCCCGCAGCGACAAAACGCGGAATTGTCGTGGTTAATGCACCCGACGGAAATACCATTTCAACAGCAGAACATACATTTGCGATGATGGCTTCCATGATGCGACATATTCCGCAAGCTTATGCTTCATTAAAGAATGGGGAGTGGAAACGTTCTTCATATACAGGAACGGAACTTCGCGGCAAAACATTGGGTATAGTCGGCTTTGGACGTATCGGAGGGGAAATTGCCAAACGTGCTAAAGTATTTGGTATGGATGTCATTGTCTACGATCCGTTCCTTACTGCCGATCGTGCAAAGAAAATGTCCGTTACATCCCTGCCCTTAGATGAATTGCTTCCTAAAGCAGACATCATTACTGTGCATACTCCCCTAACGAATGAAACTAGAGGATTGATCAATAAAGAAAAACTGCTTACCTGTAAAAAAGGCATATATGTACTGAACTGCGCCCGTGGCGGTATTCTGGATGAAGATGACTTATATGAAGCGATAGTTGAAGGACATGTTGCCGGAGCGGCACTGGACGTTTTCGTCGAAGAACCTCCACTTGGCCATAAACTGCTTGAACTGGATAGCGTCATAGCTACACCTCATCTAGGTGCATCTACGAAAGAGGCCCAATTAAATGTGGCCGTACAGGTTGCCCAAGAAGTATTGACCTATTTCGAAGGAAATCCAGTCTCAAGTTCCATCAACCTTCCAGCCATTTCTAAAGAAGTCTTTGAAAAGGTACAACCATTCTATCAACTTGTTCAGCAAATGGGATCCATTGCTTCTCAATGCATGAAAGAAGGAATTCAGGAAATCTCCGTTACGTATGCTGGAGAATCATTGGACTTCGATACAGCGATTCTGACAAAAAGTCTGATCTCAGGTTTCTTCAAATCAAGAGTTGATGCAGCCGTCAATGAAGTGAATGCCCTGCTGATCGCAAAAGAGCGTGGCATCACAGTTGGTGAAAAAATCTCTACGGACTCTTTAGGGTACTCTAACTTGATCAGCCTTAAAGTAAAAGGTGACAACCGTGAATTAACAATCAGTGGAACTTATATCGAAAATTACGGTTCTCGAATTGTTAGTTTGAATGATTTCAAAATCGACTTTCATCCGGAATCGAATTTACTTTATATCCAGCATACCGATAAACCTGGTGTTATTGGTAACGTAGGTAAGATCCTTGGTGACCACGGAGTGAATATCGCCACAATGCAGGTAGGTCGTAAAAAAGCTGGCGGGGAAGCCATCATGGTTCTGAGCTTTGATGAACCCTTAGAGGACAACATGAAACAATTTTTAATGGAAATAGATGATATTACGTTCATGGCCCGTATTTCATTATAAGAAGAAAAAAAGTGCCCGTCATGCGGAGGGCACTGAAAAAGTCCCTTCCGGGCCAATAGAGGTAGATTTTCTCAGTTTATTCTGAGGAAATCTACCTTTTTTTGTTTTATAATCAAGGTAATAAATTTATGTGGGTGAGTACGATGA
The DNA here is from genome assembly GCF_056402395.1 of Peribacillus sp. P4_B1. Taxonomy (NCBI): domain Bacteria; kingdom Bacillati; phylum Bacillota; class Bacilli; order Caryophanales; family Bacillaceae; genus Peribacillus; species Peribacillus sp. P4_B1. The sequence continues at coordinate 126 of NZ_JBFUHM010000012.1, read as the reverse complement.
TTCAAAAACAAACGTCTATGGTTTTTAGTCCTCATATGGCCATTTATGATGTAGTGGTTCCAAAGGATAACATGTTACGCAAGATCAATGAACTTATTGACTTTTCTTTTGTGTTGGAAGAATTGA